>NZ_VOYN01000040.1:0-32371 GCF_013420275.1 Acinetobacter sp. YH01020 | reverse complement strand
GTTCCATTTTAGAGATTTGTTTAAGATAAGATATAACTCATTGAGATGTGTCATAGTATTCGTCGTTAGAAAACAATTATTGTGACATTATTTCAATGAGTTATCTATTTTTGTCGTGTACAGAGATCATGGTTGTAAATTCAAAGGTATTGATCAATCACCTGAATATGCTTTTGCAGCGACCCGGTATTCTTTTGCATAATCAGCTGAGCTGCATCATTTAAAGCCCGCGCTTTCGCAGTATTTTGAATGATCTCAACCAATGCACTGGCCGCCTGCTCAAAATCCTGCACAACCACAACCGCATCAGCTGCTACAAATTCATCCACAATGGTTTGAAAATTAAAATAATGCTGACCTAATACTGTCGGGACATGCAGCGCGATAGGCTCCAAAATATTATGTCCACCGCCCGGTTCATTTAAAGAACCACCGACAAAACACGCCTGACTCAGTGCCAGCCAAAGCCATAATTCGCCCATACTATCCGCCAAATATACTTGTGTTTCAGGCTGAATCGTTTGCTTTAAACTGCGGCGCTGTGTGCGTAAATTCAGTTTCTGCGCTTCTACAAAAACGTCATCAAAGCGTTCAGGATGCCGTGGTACGACGATACATAACAGCTCAGGCTGTTGTTGCAAAATCGGCTGCAGCGCTGCGAGTAGTTTTTGTTCTTCTGGCGCATGCGTACTGGCAATGGTAATGATTTTACGCTCTTGCAAACCCCAATCTTGACGCAACTGCGCTGCTTGTTGCACAAAGCTATCGGGCGCATGAATATCAAATTTGATACTTCCCACGACCTGACTGGTATGCGGGTTTGCACCCAACTCAATAAATCGCGCTAAAGTTGCCTGATCTTGCGCCAATAATTGTTTCAAACTCTTTAGCATCGGCTGCGTCAAACTCGGGACTTTGCCATAACCCTTCGCAGATTTTTCAGATAATCTGGCATTAATCAATAAACACGGAACGTTGGCCTGATCGGCTTCAATCATCAAATTTGGCCAGAGTTCAGTTTCGACCAGAGCCAACATTTTAGGTTGATATTTTTCGATAAAACGACGGACTAACTTTTTTTGATCTGCCGGCAAATACACGGCCTGAAACAGTGATTCATACGGTGCTTTTAAAAATAATTGTTTCGCACGCGCTTGTCCGGTTTTGGTGGTATTGGTGACTAAGACCGGATGACCTGCTTTGAGATAATGTTCAATCAGCGGCTGTGCAGCGTTGGTTTCTCCTACGGAAACCACATGAAACCAAATTGCATTGCGGTTTTTAACCGGCTGAAATGGCCCAAAGCGCTCAAGACACTCTTGCTGATATAGTTGGAGATCTTCAGCACGTTTTTTGATGCGCCATTGATATAGCGGTTTAATCAGCGCCAAAGCTGCGTTATACCAAAAAGGAGTAGTCAAATTATTACGCTCAAAAACGGTTTGAATCGGCAGAATATATCAGAGCATTATCCACATGTTAATGGATAATGCGTATTCAAGTGTCGATTAATAGGTTGAACGACCTGAACCAAATTTATTTTTCATGCTTGGATAATCAATATAACCTTCGGCAACATCTGTCCCAATCATATTTTCCAACTGCAATTCATTTAGTGCAGCATTCGCTAGCAAACGTTCAAACAAATCTGGATTGGCAATATAGGCTTTACCAAAAGACACCGCATCGGCTTTACCTGAGGCCAATAAATCAACAGCATCTTCACGGCTTAAACGCATATTGGCAATGTACGGCACTCCATTTGAGCGCTGTTTCAGATAGTCACTAATACTGTCATCCGCCAGATATTCACGGGTAAAGAAGAATGCAATCTTCCGTTGCCCCAACTGCTCTAAAGCATAGCCAAAGGTTTCACGTGGATCATGATCGCCCATATCGTGTTCATCACCACGCGGCGCAAGATGTACACCTACACGACCTGCACCCCACACTTCGATCAGCGCATCCACCACTTCAAGCAATAAACGTGCGCGGTTTTCGACAGAACCACCATACTCATCTTCACGTAAATTGGTTTTGCTTTGTAGGAATTGATCGATCAAATAACCATTGGCCGCATGCAATTCCACACCATCAAAACCCGCTTCTTTGGCTTTGATCGCAGACTGTTTGTATTGTTCTACAATGCTTTTGATTTCTGCAATCTCTAATGGACGTGGCACGACATATTCGCGTTTTGGGCGAAGCAGACTGACATAACCTGCCTGTTGTACCGCACTGGCAGACACTGGTGTATCACCATCCAAAAGATCTGGATGTGAGACACGTCCGACATGCCACAATTGCGCCACAATTAAACCTTGCTGTTCATGTACGGCTTGGGTCACCAGTTTCCAGCCTTGAACTTGAGCATCGGTAAATAAACCCGGCGTCTGCAAATAGCCATTAGCGGCTTCTGAAATGACTGTTGCTTCTGAAATGATTAATCCTGCACTTGCACGCTGTGCATAATATTCAGCCATCATCGGCGTTGGAACACGGTCAATGGTTGCACGACTACGGGTTAGTGGCGCCATTACAACGCGATTTTTGAGGTGTAAATCACCCAAAATGAGAGGAGTATTAAGTTCAGCCATATATGTCTCGCCTGACACTTCAAATGCGAAAAATGATTTAAAGTGAGTTCTGCAGATAATCGATATATTGCTGAATGAGTTCTTCATTGCGTGAGAAATACGACCATTGACCATATTTCTCGGCTTGAATTAAGCCCGCCTGTTGTAACACAGACAAATGATTAGACATCGTAGACTGCGAAACATTACCGAGTTTTTCGATATTGCCAGCGCATACACCACGATTAAAGCCGCCACATTGTTCTTCTGACAAAAACTGTTCTGGTGTTTTCAACCATTCCAAGATTTGACGTCGAGTCGGATTGGCAAGTGCTTTAAAAATTAAATCAATATCCATAATTTAAACGGGTTTAATTAAATAAAAATTTGGACAACAAAGTTCTATTCAGCATCTTGAATACACTATATCGTATTTTTTCGATTTTTATATCGATTTTTTTAGATATATTGATCAAGAACAGATAGAACTTTGTTTTCTATATAAATTTAAATTACAAACCTTGTTTGAGGCTGGCTTCAATAAACTTATCTAAATCACCATCAAGTACTGCGCCGGTGTTTGAACTTTCCACACTGGTACGTAAGTCTTTAATACGCGAGTCATCTAAAACGTATGAACGAATTTGGCTGCCCCAACCGATATCTGACTTGGTGTCTTCCAACGCTTGTGCCGCATCATTACGTTTTTGCATTTCAAGTTCGTACAATTTTGCACGTAACTGTTTCCATGCATGGTCACGGTTGGCGTGCTGTGAACGTTGGTTCTGACATGCCACCACAATCCCTGTTGGAGCGTGAGTTAAACGTACCGCAGAGTCTGTTTTGTTAATGTGCTGACCACCCGCACCAGATGCACGATAGGTATCAGTACGTACATCAGCAGGATTGATTTCAATTTCAATATTGTCATCAATTTCAGGCGATACAAAAACCGCTGAGAATGAAGTATGACGACGGTTACCCGAATCAAAAGGTGACTTACGGACTAAACGATGTACGCCAGATTCTGTACGTAACCAACCATATGCATACTCACCTTCTACACGAATGGTTGCAGACTTGATCCCTGCCACATCACCATCAGACTCTTCCATCACTTCTGCTTTAAAGCCATGACGTTCAATCCAACGGAGATACATACGCAGTAACATTGATGCCCAATCCTGTGCTTCAGTACCGCCAGAACCTGCTTGAATTTCGACATAGCATGGGTTCGGGTCCATCGGATTACTGAACATACGACGGAATTCTAATTTCGCAAGTTCTGCTTCCGCTGAAGTTAACTCTGCTTGAACATCCGCAAGTAAGCTTTCTTCTTCTGCTTCAACCGCAAGATCCAGCATCGCTTGGGCATCTTCTAGTTGGGTTGAAAGCCCTTCGAGCACGTTAATGACGTTTTCGAGTTCACCTTTTTCTTTTGCCATTGCTTGTGCACGGCTTTGATCATTCCAAATTGCTGGGTCTTCCAGCTCACGTAGAACCTCTTCTAAACGCTCTTTTTTCAGATCGTAGTCAAAGATACCCCCGTAATGTTTGACCACGGTCGTTTAAGTCTTTTAGCTGTAATAGATACGGATTAATTTCCACGTGAATTACTCTCAATCAAAAAATTTGGCTTAAATAGCCGCCTATTATATCACAGAGCATTTGCACAGTTTCAGCCAGATTGATCATCCAAATCATTGACTTCAATGCACATAATATGAACAATACGCTCGCATTACTATTTATTACATTTTTTTTACAACAATAATGTTTCGAGGGTTTTATGAAAAAGACATTACTTGCACTAGGGTTAGCTGTTATCACTTCATCAACTTTTGCTTATGATGGTCAAGTTGATGGCGGTTTTACTTATACAGATTGGGACAATGACATCGTAGATTCAAACGGATTGTTCAACTTACAAGGCACGTTATATTTAGACTCAGTAAACCCTAAAAATGGCCCATTAAACGAAGCTGCATTTTTAGGCCATAACAGCAATATTTATGCTAAATATAGCTATCAATATTTAGATACAAAAACAGTTGATGTATCAGATTATTTTCCTGTTTCAGGTCCGCTTGCAGGCAAAGCAGAATATGACAGCCACCATATTTCATTAGGTGCTGAATACTTCTTTGAACAATTCTACTTTAATGGTGAATTAGGCTACAAAGAAGAAAAAGCTGAAGTAAAAGTTGCTGGCATTTCAGCAAGCGAGGACTATGATTCAACAACATACCGCGCATTAGTAGGTTATTTACCTGTCTCTAACCTTTTACTTGCTGTTGGTATTGATGGCTATCAAGGCGACAATGATGAAGACGAAGACAACCGTTTTGCTGTTAAAGCAAAATATGTTGCGCCTTTGAACAATGGTCAATACATCAACCTAGAGGCAGATGGCGCTTTTGGTGATTTAGACTCTGTTACGATTGGTGCAGACTACTACTTCGACCAAGCTTTTAGCATTGGTGCATCTTACAACATCGAAGATGATGGTGATGAAGACACGGATTACTTCGCTATCCGTTCAAAATACTTCCTTAACCCGAACCTAGCAATCGGTGGTCAAGTTGGTTTTGGTGATGACGTTCAAGCGTTCAACATCAATGCAACTTTACGTTTCTAATTTCGTTTGAATTAGGAATGTGCATTAAAAAAGCACCTCAAATTTGAGGTGCTTTTTTCTTTTCGATGTAATATTTACTTTAAAAAAAGTCCAGTTGTTGACCAAATAATCTACAAATTCATAATATCTACACAGTTTTAATAAAACAAAACATTAATAATAATTATATATTTTTCAATATCTTAAATAATTAAAATTACATAAAATTACCGAATACACAGTTCTGCAACTTTGCAGCGATTGACCATCTTTAAAAATTCTCTAGACTAAAACTTGTAACAAAAAATGTATTAAATTTAGCCAAACAATTTAGAGGGGTAGTTTCCATGAAAAAACTCGCAATTGCTTCAGCACTTCTTTCTGCACTTGCTATTACAGGTACAGCTCATGCTTATCAAGCAGAAGTAGGCGCTTCAGCTGGTTACATCGACCCAGATAATGGAAGCTCTGGCAGTGAATTTGGTGTAAACGGTACTTATTACTTCAACCCTGTTCAAACGCGTAACGCTCCTCTTGCAGAAGCTGCATTCTTAAACCGTGCAAGTAACGTAAATGCACACGCAACTTTCGCTGATCGTGGCAATGTTGACGACAATACTTATGGCGTTGGTATCGAATACTTCGTACCAAACTCAGATTTCTATGTATCTGGTGATGTAAGCCGTAATAATGTCGAAGTTGACACTCCATTCGGCACAGTAGACAATGATACAACTTATTATGCAGCTGAAGTGGGTTACCTTCCTGCACCTGGTTTCTTAGTTGCTGCCGGTCTAAAAGGTTGGGACAATGACGATGACGACGGTGTAGATCCAACTTTACGTGCTAAATACGTAACAACTTTAAGCAATGGTAAAGACATCAACCTTGAAGCGGGTGCAGCATTCGGTGATCTAGATGAATTCAATCTAGCAGCGGATTACTTCATCGACAAAACATTCAGTGTTGGTGCTGACTACTACAACAACGATGTCACTGATCGTAACGAAGTAGGGATCAATGCACGTAAATTCTTCAACCAACAAGTGAGCCTTGAAGGTCGTGTTGGTTTCGGTGAAGTTGGCAACAATGACTACAATTCATTTGGTGTAGCAGCGAAATACCGCTTCTAATCCATTGAAGTCAAAACCATAAAAAAAACCGCTCTTCTGAGCGGTTTTTTATTTGCCTGTAAAAATAGAATTTATTGAGCCAAGTGTAGAACTCTCAATTGAACACTGACATTTCCTCTAAATTCATTTTTATCGAGTTCGTAGACCAAGCGGATTTGATCTTGCATAGGATTAAATTCATATTTTTCTGCCGCATTAAATGCAATTGCGTCCACCATTAAGCCATTATCTAAAGCAAGTTTTAATTTCAGATGCACATCTTTCAACCAACGATAATCTAAAACTTTAAATAGGCCTTCATAGACCGGTGCAGGGAATTTTTGTCCCCATGGACTTAAATTTTGCAAAAGATCGACGGTTTCGACATTAATGGCCGAATCGGGCAATTCGCCATCTGTCCAAATAGTGGCCTGAAATAAACTTTCATCTTGCGCAGCGATGAGTGCTTCAAAAGCGGTTTTAAATTCAGAAAAATGCTGCTTTTGAATGGTTAGTCCTGCTGCGGCTGCATGCCCGCCAAAATGACTCACCAAATGCGGATGTAATTCAGCAATACGCTCAATACTGTCTCGAATATGAATACCTTCGATAGAACGCGCAGAGCCTTTAATATGTACGCCATCCTCATCTGCGGCAAAGACGATTGCAGGTCTATGAAATTGTTCTTTCAAACGCCCTGCAACAATCCCAATCACCCCTTGATGCCAATGCTGTTCAAACATGATCAAGGCTGCAGGTAAGTTATCCTGATCAAGCTGAATATGTTCTAACTCAGCCAGAGCTTCCTGTTTAATCTGCCCTTCGACTTGGCGTCTTTCAATATTGAGTTGATTCAACTGCTGCGCAATCGGATAAGCCGTACTTAAATCTGCCGCAATCAGACACTCAATCCCAATATCCATAGTCTCCATACGCCCAGCTGCATTGAGTCGTGGGCCGACCACAAAGCCCAAGTCCTGTGCTTTTAACTGTGCAGGATCACGACCGGCAATATCCAATAATGCACTGATCCCTGGACGACATAGCCCTTGCTGAATCCGCTTCAAACCAGCATCAATTAAGATCCGATTATTCAGATCTAGACTTGCAACATCGGCATAAGTGCCTAAGGCCACCAAGTCCAAATATTGGCTGAGATTGGCTGTGGATTTAGCATTTTTTTTGCGCATACTGGCCAAATTGGCCAACACATAAAATGCAACACCTACGCCAGCCAAGGCTTTACTTGGAAATTCACATCCCAATTGATTGGGATTCACCACCGCTTCTGCTTGTGGTGTTTCCTTCGTAGTCAGGTGATGGTCTGTAATGATCACCTGCATACCATGCGCCTGTGCCTGTGCTACACCAGCATGGCTCGAAATACCATTATCGACTGTAATCAGCACATCTGGGGTAAAACTCACGAAGGCTAAATCAGCAATGGCGGGTGTCAGGCCATAACCATACTTAAAGCGGTCTGGAACCAGATATTCAACATCCGCGCCCATATCACGCAGTGCCAAGACCATCAATGCAGTACTGGTTGCACCATCGGCATCATAGTCGCCTACAATGACAATTTTTTTATGTGCATCAATGGCTTGGTCGATCAACTCTATAGCTTGCTGCATGCCTTTTAAGGTCGGGGCATGTAAATGCTTGAGCTTCAATTCCAGTTCTTGTGCGGAAGAAACCCCGCGACGTGCCAATAAGTCCGCAATAAACGGCGCAACGCCCTGAATATCTTCAGGGCGCGTCAAATAGGGTCTTTGTTGAATTAAAAGTTTAGACATTTATGGCATCAGTCGCTGTAGAACCCATTGACCATCCTGTTGTTCATAACTCAAGCGGTCATGTAAACGATTCGGACGGCCTTGCCAAAATTCATAATAATCCGGAACTAAACGATAGCCACCCCAAAACTCAGGTTTCGCCAATACGTCTTTGCTTTCCACTTGATCATGCAAATTTTGGAATCGCTGTTGTAATTCTTCACGACTGGCGATAACACCACTTTGTGGGGTGCTAATGTGCGCTGCAATTTGGCTATCACGCGGTCGCTTATGGTAATAATCCGTAGATTCTTCTAGAGATATCTTTTCCACACGACCACTGACCCGAATTTGACGTTCCTGCTCTTGCCAATAAAACAATAACTCTGCATAAGGATTATTGAGCAGATCATTACCTTTTTGACTGTCATAGTTGGTGTAGAAGTCATAACCTGAATGGGTTGCTCCACGCAACAAGACCGTCCGCACGTGCGGACGACCTTGGGCATTTGCCGTCGCCAATGACATGGCATAGGGTTCATGCAATTGTGCTGCTAAGGCATGGTTAAACCATAATAAAAACTGCTCATGTGGATCATGGTTCACCTGATCTTCATGCAACTCACCTTTTTGATAAGTTAAACGCAGTTCACTTAAGTCCTTAATCACATCATTCATGCAATTTCCCCTCTTGATTTAAGCTGCATTGGCACGAACAGCATCGGCCAAATGATTTGCCAACGCGGTGACTTCTTCAAGGTCATTACCTTCAACCATGACACGAATGACCGGTTCTGTGCCTGATTTACGAATCAAGATGCGACCACGCCCTTTAAGCTGAGCTTCAGCTTTTTCAAATTCAGACACCAAAGCTGGTACAGCATACGGGTCAAACATCGCTGCAAGGCGTACATTCACTAATACGTTTGGCAATAATTCAAAACCTTCCACTAATTCATGTAAAGCTTTACCTTGCTCAACCATCACTGTTAACACCTGAAGTGAAGCAATGATCGCATCACCTGTGGTGCTCTTGTCCAAAGTCAAGATATGACCTGATGGCTCACCACCCGTTACCCAACCCTTTTCTTCGAGGCCTTGTAATACATAGCGGTCACCAACTTTGGCACGAAGCAACGGCACTTTCGCTTGATCTAAAGCAATTTCAAGCGCCATATTGCTCATCACGGTACCCACGATACCCGCAGGTTTTTGACTCGCTTGAGTGGCTAAAATATAGAGAATATGGTCACCAGTAATTTGCTGACCGTTTTTATCGACCATAATCACGCGGTCAGCATCACCGTCAAAGGCAATCCCTAAATCCGCCTGATGTTCAACAACTGCTTTTTGTAAAAACTCAGGATGCGTCGAACCACAGTCTTTATTGATATTCAAACCATCCGGTTCGTTAAACAGCGCAATTACTTTTGCACCGAGTTCACGATATACCGAAGGACCGACGCTATAGGCTGCACCATTGGCACAGTCCACCACAATTTTTAAGCCTGTCAGGTCAAAATGGTACGGGAAGGTTGATTTACAAAACTCGATATAACGACCATTGGCATCTTTTACACGCACACTTTTACCTAAGTTTGCAGGGTCTTCGATCACCAAGTCATTTTCAAGTTCTTTGTTTATGGCTTCTTGAATTTCATCCGGCAATTTTTTACCTTCGCTCGAGAAGAACTTAATGCCATTATCAAAATACGGATTATGCGACGCCGAGATCACGATGCCTAAGCTGGCATGTAATGCACGGGTTAAATGGGCAATTGCGGGTGTAGGTAATGGACCCAACAAGTGAACATAAACACCTGCTGCGTTTAAACCGGCTTGTAATGCTGACTCTAAAATATAGCCCGATAATCGGGTATCTTTACCTAGTACAACGATGGGCTTTGCTTTTTTACTGTATTGTTTTAATACTTTACCTGCGGCAAATCCTAGTTTTAATGCAAATTCAGGGGTAATAGGCAATTCACCGAATTTGCCACGAATGCCATCTGTACCAAAATAACTCATGTTGTACTCACTTCTTAATGGTGATCTTAATCATCACTTTTTACTGTAAATACTTTACACCAAAAACAAAAAGGCCGTCATATTAATGACGGCCTTTTCGGCTAAAAGCTACTAAATATCAACCAACACGGTAGTTTGGTGCTTCTTTAGTAATAGTCACGTCATGTACGTGAGATTCAGACATACCTGCCGCAGTAATTTTGACAAACTGTGCATTTTTACGTAAGTCATCGATCACCGCAGAACCGGTATAACCCATAGATGAACGTAAACCACCCATCATTTGATGAACGATGTTACCCATTGGGCCTTTGTACGGTACGCGACCTTCAATACCTTCTGGTACAAGTTTTTCAGCACCGGCTTTTGAGTCTTGGAAATAACGGTCAGCAGAACCTGTTGCACCTGCCATCGCACCCAATGAACCCATACCACGATAAGCTTTGTAGTAACGACCTTGGAAGAATTCAACTTCGCCTGGTGCTTCTTCAGTACCCGCCATCAATGAACCTACCATGATGGTACTCGCACCTGCACCAATCGCTTTTGCCATATCACCAGAGAAACGGATACCACCGTCTGCGATCAATGGAATTTGGTCTTTCAGTGCATTGGCAACGCTGTCAATCGCAGAGATTTGCGGCATACCAATACCAGCAACGATACGTGTAGTACAGATTGAACCTGGGCCAATACCCACTTTCACTGCATCTGCGCCAGCATCTAATAATGCAAGAGCTGCATCACCAGTCGCGATGTTACCGCCAATCACTTGAACTTGTGGATAGTTGGCTTTAACCCAACGTACACGTTCAATTACACCTGCAGAGTGACCATGTGCAGTATCAACAACAATCGCATCAACACCCGCTTCTACCAATGCTTCTACACGGCTTGGTGTTTCTGCACCTGTACCAACTGCAGCACCAACGCGTAAACGACCTAAGTCATCTTTGCAGCTGTTTGGATAGTTTTCAGCTTTACGGAAATCAGTAACCGTGATTAAACCTTTCAGTTCGTTGTTGTCATTTACAACAAGGACTTTTTCAATACGGTGTTTTTGAAGTAATGCTTGGATATTTTCTTTTGATTCGTTTTCACGAACAGTCACCAAACGATCATGGCCTGTCATGATGTTACTAACAGGTTGCTCAAGATTGGTTTCAAAACGAGTGTCACGACCAGTAACAATACCCACCACTTGACCGTCTTTCACCACTGGTACACCGCTGATATTATTTGCTTGAGTTAAAGCAATCAGCTCACGTACAGTCGTTTCTGGTGTAACGGTAATTGGGTCTTTCACCATACCTGCTTCAAATTTTTTCACGCGGCGAACTTCTGCAGCTTGTGCAGCAATATCCATGTTTTTATGCAGGATACCGATACCACCGTTTTGCGCCATTGCAATCGCCATACGTGATTCAGTCACAGTATCCATTGCAGCAGAAACAAGTGGAATATTCAAATTGATGCCACGTGTGAAACGTGTCTTAAGAGAGACATCTTTTGGGAGAACAGTAGAATAGGCAGGGAGTAATAAGACATCATCAAAGGTTAGGGCTTCTTGAACGATGGTCAACATAACAGTCTCGCTGGTAATTTCCGTGAGCCATTATATACAAATTTCCGTTCAATTTTCATTTTAATTGCGGCAATTCTTTACAGAGTTTTCAATATTAACCATCGAATATGCTGTTTTCAGCAAGAATACACTGAGGGTTAGTCAGCAACTTGTTCAATACAGGCAGAATCCGAAGATTCTACCTCTTAGATTTCAATAAATTTATTCTGGAAATAAAGCCTTAACTGACTTGATCGAAATCTTCGTCATTTTCAGCGTCATGCAGTGGAATACTGATCAATGGAATCATTTGATGCGCGATGCGTGCTTTATTACATTGCTCATCGGCGATTTGAACTTCTTTACAAGATGAACTACGTGCCTCATACATGTTACAACTCACCTGTTTGCCTACTTCTCCACCCAAAGCAATACAACGTGGATTTGCCTGATTCGTACCCACCATACATGAATACACCGATGTCACAGGTTCCGTATAATGTTCAGGCATATTTAGCCCTTCTGCCCAATAAAAAGAAACGCGATAGTGGGCACAACATGCTCCACACCTTAAACATGCATCCTGAGTCGGTATTTGAGACAACATTTTTATCTATTCTCGTCATCTAAAAGCTTATTTTATGAACGAAAAATACTAAAAAATGTTATCTGCAAACTCAATTGTTTTTTGAAATTTTCAAGTCATTATACTGGGCAAGTAAAAACTGTCTCATCCATTAAATCGACACCACATTGTAAGGTTTCGATCCAATCTAAGAATTGATTGATCTGTTCTTTACCAATAAATGGCGTCCCGTGCTGCGGTACGATCATTTCCACATCCATCGTCCGTACCATGTTGACCCACAGACGGATCACTTTGTTTGAACACATATAGCGCTGATGGAAGCCTTTCATTTTAGGAATATGAGCGGCAAAATTTTCTAAAGGTTTAGAGGCATCATCCACCATAGATGCGCCCATATCCCCTGAGAATAAAATTTTGGCAATCGGGTCATAAAATTGGAAGTTACCAACCGAATGTAGGAAGTGTGCAGGAACAGCCACCAAATGGCTGTTGCCTAATGGAATCACCTGCCCATGATCTGGCAGTTCGATCAGACGATCCAACCAGTTGCCTTTCATCCGGTCACTCATAAATGCAGAGTTTAAATGCGGTAAGAAACGCGCCCACAGCTTAGATGCCACCACTTTGGCGTCAGTATAAACCAACCAACGTGGCATCGAGGTAATAATGTCTGGGTCCTGATGCGAGGCCATCACATAGTCAAGATTGGTCAAACGGGTATATTTATTCAGTTCCATAGTCAGTGGGACATAAGTCAAGTCACCACCTGGATCAAGCACCGCTGCGCGCTCATTATCCAAAATCAGGAACTGGTTCGCCTGTACGCCCTCGCCTTTTACCAAACTGGTAAAGCTAATACATTTATGCTTTCCATCATCATAAAGTACCTGTGATGTTGTGCGTTCGAAAGCCATTCCCATTCCCCAAATTTTTTATCAAAAAATATATATTCTATAGGTGAATAACATATATTTATTTAGGGAAACTTACAATAAATATTCAGTCAATATTATCTGAAATATCAGTGAATTGGGTCTCATTTATTGGCAAAGAATCCTGAGTTTTTAACTCAGGATTTCATGTATTTTTAATATGGTGAGATCATTATTTAAAATAAATAGTGTTGTGCCAACGCAGCCAAACCAATCACCAAGAATACTAGGGCGCCAATTTTATGAATCAGTGAAATCGGTAGTTTTTCAGCTAGCTTGTTCCCAATAAATACCGCTGGCGCATTAACTAACATGATGCCTAGCGTCGTCCCCAAAGTCACCCAGCCAATACTGTCAAAGCGTGCAGCCAGTGCAACAGTGGCAATTTGGGTTTTATCTCCAATTTCAGCCAAGAAGAACAAAACGAAAGTGGCGGTGAAAACCCCATATTTTTGCCACTTATTGATACTTTCAGATTCATCATCCAATTGATCGGGGATCAACATCCACACCGCCATAGCAATAAAGCCCAGAGAAACGATCCACAATAAAACGGTTGGACTTAAAACAGTGGTAATCCATTGACCCAACACAGCAGAAACCCCGTGGTTCACCACAGTCGCGAGGAAAATTGCAATTAAGATCGGAACGGGTTTACGAAAACGTGCAGCAAGCAGTAAAGCAAGTAATTGTGTTTTATCGCCCATTTCTGACAGGGCAACAACAGCAAGGGAAATGAAGAAAGCGGTTAACATGGTGCATTTCTCTGGCTAGCAAAAACATATACCGATGACTTATCCCTCCTGCTAGCCAATGTGCAGAGTGATAAATCAAAGGTCTTGCCAACAAAAGAAAGCTACGAAGAGCTCATTTGGTTCTTTGCTATGATGACCATGCTCGTTTTAGAGCAAATATGTTGACCATCACCTTTTTACTTTGCGTAAAAAGCGGCTACTCCCCAATGAAGTAATGTTATTCTAGCGAGGAATGCATGTTTTCGCAATTTTAATTTTCGATGACTCAATTTGATATGCAAAACAATAATCAAAAATTTCAAGAATTTATTCAACACTATATACATGTGCAGGATGTATTAATTATTGCAGGTGGTCCATCTCAGCTCAGTTTTGACTTAACCACCATTCAGCCCTCAAAAAAGCTGCTAATCATTTGCTGTAATCAAAGTTTTCTTCAACTTCCTCAGGCTCAAATTGCCCATCATTCAGATTATGCGTGGTGGTTACACTATCAACCCATGCTCAAAGCATCCTTTCGAGGTGAGATCATTAGCGGATGTGGTTTAGGTCACAACCGTCCATATCCTGAACATGAAGTGATTAACTTTAAAACCGTGCGCATCGATACGCAAGCGGAGTTATTTCATTCACCGTACTTTGTTTATGGTAATAATTGCGGCCTTCAAGCCTATTCACTCGCACATCTCTTTCAACCGCAGCGTATTTGGCTGATGGGCTATGACTTCCAGCACCAACAGGGCCAAACACATGCGTATCAACATCAACATGTGCAAGAACTGGGGCATTATGAAAAGTTTTGGGGTTTATTTTTAAAAGACTTCCAACGCTTTGAACATTTACGACATAAGCTTTGGTCGACGGCGCAGCCACATCGTACGCTTCCACTCACCTATAACCTCAACGCAAACTCGGCATTAAAGCTCTACCCTTCACCCATTGAACTTCCTGATTGGCTTTGTCAGTCCACCACCACGCCATAAAAAAACCCTGCCAAAGCAGGGTTCATTTTGAAACTTAAACAGGTCAGATTAGATCAATAAAGTTCGGATATCTTTGAGCAGCTTCGTCAGTTTATTGGCAAAACGTGCAGCGTCCGCTCCATTAATCACACGGTGATCGTATGACAATGACAGCGGCAGCATCAAACGTGGATCAAAGCTTTCACCATTCCATACTGGCTGCATGGTTGCAGGTGAAATACCCAAAATCGCCACCTGTGGCCAGTTGACCAACGGTGTAAATGCCGTGCCACCAATTGAACCCAGACTGGTAATGGTAAAGTTCGCACCTTGTAAATCTTTCGGCGACAATTTTTTGTCACGTGCTTTTTGACTCAGCTCACCCAACTCAATTGCAATCTGCTTAATGGATTTTTGATCTGGATTACGCAGTACAGGCACAGTCAAACCATCAGGCGTTGCAACGGCAATCCCCATATGGATTTCATTGCGTAACAATACTGACTTGCCATCATCAGACAAATGACCTGCAAATTCACGCTCTTCTTTCAACAAATAAGCCACTGCTTTGATGATGAAAGCCATAATGGTTAAGCCAATACCTTCTTTCTTAAAGTTAGCTTTTAAATCATTACGCCAAGCTTCAAGATCGGTAATATCCGCAGCATCGAATTGTGTCACTTGCGGGATAAAGTTGTTTAAAGACAATTGCGGGATCGACACTTGTTGTAAACGCGTCAAAACTTTCTCTTCGACACCACCAAAAGCATCAAAACTTGGCAACTTCGGCAAACCTGAAACCTGTGCCACAGCTTGAGCTGCAGGTGCAGCTTGCGGAGTGGTCAAACGGGTTTTCACATAAGCGAACAAATCTTCTTTCATTAAACGCTCATGCGGGCCCGATGCTTTGACTTCTGCCAAAACCACACCCAATTCACGTGCAAGCTTACGAACGGCAGGTCCTGCATACACTTTGGCATTGGCAGCATTTTGCTCTTTGGTGAGCTTATCTGCGCCTTGTGGTTGCGGTGCTGTTTCAACTTTGCTTTCAGCTTTTGGAGCAACTGTCGCAGGCTGTGCTACAGCTGGAGCAGGTTTCGCTGCTGGCGCGGGTGCTGCAACAGCTTGACCTTCGGCTTCAATCGTCACTAAAGCGACGCCTTCAGAGACACTTTGCCCTAACTGAACATGAACCGCGGTGATTTTACCAGCTGTAGAGCTTGGCACTTCTACCGTTGCTTTGTCTGATTCCACCACGATGATGCTTTGGTCTTTTTCAACCACATCACCCACAGCGACTAAAATTTCAGCCACTGCTGCTTTATCAACACCTAAGTCAGGCACTGCAATTTCAACAGGTCCAGACGCCGCAGCCGTAGACGACGCTAGTGTTGCTGCAACAACAGGCTGTGCAGTTTCTTGCACAGGAGCCGATTCAACAGCAGCAGATGAAGCCGCCGTTTTTACCGTTAAAATCACTACGCCTTCTTTCACCACATCGCCAGCACTGATCGTGATCGATTCGACACGGCCTGATACAGTACTTGGGACTTCGACTGTCGCTTTATCTGATTCCACCACGATAATGCTTTGATCAACATCAATCTCATCACCAACAGAGACCAAAATCTCACTCACCGTAGCTTTCTCTACGCCAATATCAGGGACTTGCACATCGACACTTTGCGACTGAGGAGCATTGGCTGCAACAGGTGCTGCTGCAGATTGTTCTGCTTCCACAACCGGTGTTGGTTCTGCTGCTTGGTCTTCAGTTGCATTTTGTACTGGCTCAACGGTAGCAGCACTTTGACCTTCTGCTTCCAACTCGATCAGCACAGCACCTTCAGCAACACTGTCACCCAGATTAACTGCAATGCTTTTCACCACGCCTGCCGAAGTGCTGGGCACTTCAACAGAGGCTTTATCAGACTCTAACAACACAATGCTGTCATCGACGCTAATGGTGTCGCCGACTTTCACTAAAATCTCAGCGACCGTTGCTTTATCTACACCAATATCAGGAGTCGTAATTTGCATGATTAGTTCTCCTCTTTGTAGTCAGCCACAGCATGCAGTTCCGGCGTTTCCTGCGGAGCCCATGCCACTGGACGGTCAGTATCTAGTTCAAAGCTTGAGATGGCATCTTTAACTAAACGTGCATCAACTTCGCCTTCATCCGCGAGTTTTTTCAATGTTGCTACCACAATATGTGCGGCATCGACACCAAAGTAGCTACGTAAGTTGCCACGTGTATCTGAACGACCATAACCATCTGTACCTAATGCAACGAACGGACGATTGTCTGGAAGATAGGCACGGATTTGTTCGCTATAAGCACGCATGTGATCAGTTGCCGATACCACAATACCGTCTTTTTCACGAAGTAATTGAGAGACCCAAGCTTCTTTCGTATCTTCAGCCAACGGATGTAAGCGGTTGTATTCTTCACACGCCATACCATCACGAGCTAATTCGTTAAAGCTAGTGACGCTCCATACGTTTGAATGAATTTGATATTCATCACGAAGGATTTTCGCCGCTTTAATCACTTCGCGCAGAATCACACCTGAACCCATCAACTGAACCGTTGCCTTCTCATCTTCTTCGAAGAGATACATACCACGTTTAATGCCTTCTTCAGCACCTTCAGGAATAGCAGGGTGTTCGTAGTTTTCATTCATTACTGTTAAGTAATAGAACACGCGCTCTTGGTTCACGTACATGCGTTTTAAACCGTCATGTACGATTACTGCCAACTCATAACCAAAACATGGGTCATAAGAAATACAGTTTGGAATCGTATTTGCCAAGATATGTGAATGACCATCTTGGTGCTGTAAACCTTCACCGTTCAGTGTTGTACGACCCGCAGTTGCACCGAGCAAGAAACCTTGCGCCTGTGCATCACCTGCAGCCCATGCAATATCGCCAATACGCTGGAAACCGAACATCGAGTAGTACATATACATCGGAATCATTGGCAAGTTATTGGTTGAATAACTGGTTCCTAACGCAGCCCAAGCACTCATCGCACCCGCTTCGTTAATCCCTTCTTGTAACATGTGACCATCTTTGGCTTCACGATAGTGCATCAACTGTTCTTGGTCTTCAGGGGTATATTTTTGACCATGCGCAGCATAGATTCCCAACTGACGAAACATACCTTCCAAACCAAAAGTACGCGCTTCATCTGGCACGATTGGCACGACACGGTCTTTAATGGCTTTTTCTTTCAATAATGATGAAATCAAACGCACCATCAACATAGTCGTCGATTGCTCTTTACCGCCACTGCCTTTGAGTACCGCATCAAACACAGACAATTCAGGAATCGCCAGCTGCTCGCTTTCTTTACGACGTGCAGGTAAATAACCACCCAATGCCTCACGACGCGCCTTCATGTATTTCAATTCAGGCGAGTTTTCGCTCGGACGATAGAATGGCACTTCTTCAAGCTGTTCATCGGTAAATGGCAAGTTGAAACGGTTACGCACGTATTTCAACGACTCAAGCTGCATTTTCTTGATTTGATGCGTCTTGTTGACTGCTTCAATCTCTTCCGACAAACCATAACCTTTGACTGTTTTCGCTAGGATTACAGTTGGCTGACCATTGGCCTTCATTGCTTCTGCATACGCCGCATACACTTTGTACGGGTCATGACCACCACGGTTCAGGTTATCAATATCTTCATCGCTTAAGTTGCGAACCAACTCTTCAGCTTCAGGATATTTACCAAAGAAATGCGCACGCGTATACGCACCACCTTTCACTTGATAGCGCTGGAAGTCACCATCAACCGCCTCTTCCATCACCGCTTTTAAGGCACCTGTATCATCTTTTGCCAGTAGTGGATCCCAATGACGACCCCATACCACTTTAATCACCCGCCAGCCTGCACCACGGAACAATGATTCAAGTTCTTGAATAATTTTACCGTTACCACGAACTGGGCCATCTAGACGCTGTAAGTTACAGTTCACGACCCAAATTAGGTTGTCGAGCTTTTCACGACCTGCAAGTGAAATGGCACCTGTACTTTCAGGCTCATCCATCTCACCATCACCGAGGTAAGCCCAAACTTTACGATTTTCTTCTTTGATCAGGCCACGGTTCATCAAGTACTTTTGAATGTGTGCTTGATAGATCGACATGATCGGGCCTAGACCCATCGATACGGTTGGGAACTGCCAATAATCTGGCATCAAGTATGGATGTGGGTATGAAGGCAAACCTTTACCGCCAACTTCACGACGGAAATTATTTAAGTGCTCTTCAGTCAAACGACCTTCTAAGAACGAACGTGCATAGATACCGGGTGCACAGTGACCTTGATAATAGATCATGTCACCGCCAAAGCTGTCACTATTGGCACGGAAGAAGTGGTTAAAGCCCACGTCATATAAAGTTGCAGATGATGCAAAACTTGCCAAGTGACCACCTAAGTCATCACCGGTTTTATTGGCACGCAGTACCATCGCTAAGGCATTCCAGCGGATCAGCGCACGAATACGGCGCTCCATATCCGAATCACCCGGCATAGGCGGTTGTTCTTCAACTGAAATGGTATTTAAGTAAGGAGTATTTAGTCGCTGAATGGGAACGTGCTTAGCAATCGCTTGTTGATAGAGTTTTTCAAGCAAAAATGCAGCGCGGTCAGTTCCCATGTGCTGTAAAACTGAATCAAATGCGTCCTGCCATTCTTGGGTTTCTTGCGCATCTGTATCGCCATAAAACGCCATACTTCACCTATCCTATGTGCTAAATATATGGCTCTATTAGTACCATATTTTGGCTAGGCTCAGTTATCGCCACAAATGAATACGAAATAGCTCTGTTATTTATTTACTAAATACTCATTGATTAACAATTACACAAATTTACATTTTTGGGTCAATTTTCGCCATTTTTCAAACAGACAAGATTTTTTAAAATGATAATTTTATAGTTATTAGCGATAAATAAAAAAGCCATTGTCTGTAGAGGTTCAGACAATGGCTTCGTATATAGATGTTATATGTGCTTATGGTAACATCGCTAAATACGTTGATGGGTTTTTACGTTGACCATCTTTCACTACTTCGTAATGTAAATGTGGGCCAGTACAACGACCAGTACAACCAACGTTAGCAATATGCTCACCCGCAGCAACACGGTCGCCTACACGTGCAATTAAGCGTGATGCATGTGCATAACGTGTCAGGTAACCATTACCATGGTTAATTTCAACATATTGACCATAACCTGTGCCCCAACCTGACTTTGTTACAATGCCTGGACCCGTTGCATAAATAGGTGTGCCACTAGCCGCAGAAAGATCTAAACCTGAATGATTTTCTGCACGGCCACCCATGGTACGACCACCATAGTTTGAACTTACACGCTTCATGTCTGGAAGTGGGTGGGCAATTAACCATGAATATGGATTATTTGAACTTGCTGAATAGTTTTTAGAGGAATTGCTTGAACCGTATTTTTTTGCGATTGTCGCATTGTTGAGTTCAATTGATTTTTCACGAATTTTAACATTCAACTTTGTTTCTGCTGGAATATCAATATCATTGCTTTCAGAGTAAGCACCTTGAGACAAAGTGCGAGTTAACTGTTCAATACGATCTGATGATGAATCTGCTTGATTTAATTCAACTAAATCTGCAAAAGCGACTGAAGCGGCCGAAGCAACCAATGAAAACGCCAATAAAATACGTCGTAAATGCATAAAAAACCTCTATAAACTGTTCTCTTTTGTTCCTTGTGTGATTTCGTCCTTGATATCAGCCAAAAGGAGCGCATAAGATTAAGACATAAACATGTAGGAAATATGTATGTCAGAACCTGTCAACGTCTTTCAACCAACAAGAAAACACATAAAAACAGGAAACTTTTCGTTTCTCTCAACGCAAGTTGCTGCATGGCAGAAGCTTACGAAAATTGTCCAACCGCTATTACCCCAACCGGATCAATGGCAAGTCGTTTGTTATATAAACGGTGTACTTATATTAACTGGTGAAAATCAGGCACTGATAAGTCAGTTGGCCTATTTACAAAAGCAATATATTGCACAGTTATCACAAATATACGAATTCAAGGATTTACACAAGATTCAAGTTCGTCTGAGAACTCCGTCTCCAACGCCCCATTCCCCTGAAAAAATTTCAAGAACCCTCAGTACAGAAACTCAGGATTTACTCCGTAATGCTGCTGACTTTGTGAGCGACCCTAAGCTTAGCCAAGCAATGCTGCGTTTGGCAAGCAATAAAAAGTAACCACCGAGTTGTAACAGATAAATTTGAATATTCAGAATGTGACAGACTTAACACTTACAAATGATACAATATAACATCACTATTATAAGACAATGACTTATGTCACATTCACATAACTAATTGGGCAATCTTTAATGTCATCAAATGTTACAATTTCATAGCTGTCTGGATCACTTTTGACATTGCGTAATAACTGATTATTTAATGCATGACCTGACTTATAGGCATCATATTTCGCAATAATTTGATGACCGAGCAAATATAAATCACCCACGGCATCTAATATTTTGTGACGAACAAACTCATCTGAGAAGCGTAAACCTTCTTCATTGACCACACCATTATCATCTACGCCAATGGCATTTTCGAGACTTGCCCCTAAAGCCAAATTATTGGCTTTGAGGTAATCCAAATCTTTCATAAAGCCAAAAGTCCGCGCTTCACTGACTTCATAAACAAAAGTTTCGGTTGAAAAGTCGATAGTTGCCGACTGAAATTCTTTCTTAAATGCAGGATGGTCAAAATCAATCGTAAAATTTAATTGGAAACCATCATGCGGTTGGAAGGCAGCACGTTTATCATCGATCAGTGCTTCGACAGGTTTGCGTATTTTTATGAATTTTTTAGGTGCATTTTGTTCTTGTAGTTCACCTTGCATAAGCAAATAAATGAACGGGCCGGCACTCCCATCCATAATTGGCACTTCAGACGCCGACACTTCCACGATCAGGTTATCAATCCCTAAACCAGCAATCGCACTCATAATGTGCTCAATTGTACCCACCTTGGCATTTTCTTGCACCAAGTTAGAACACATGAATGCTTCTTGAATCAGCATAGCATCGGCTGGAATATCAATCGGTGGATTTAAGTCGATACGACGAAACACAATCCCCCCATCGGCATGATGTGGCACAAAGTTAATCATCACTTTTTGCCCACTATGCAGTCCGATGCCACTCGCTTTCACGATGCGTTTCAGGGTACGTTGTTTCAACATGTGTCTTCTATCATCAGTTCACAAAACCGCTATACGTTAGCATATTTAGCCATTGATAAAAAACAAAAAGGTAGCTGATCAGCTACCTTTTGTAATCAACAGACATTTAAGTCATTGAATTTATGTTATTTACGTTGCTGATTTTTCAAATAGTCTTGAATACTCATTGGCGTAGGGCGTGAATTGGATGCTGACGCCGCTGCTGCAGCTGGAGCTGCTGCTTCATTGTGCTGACGTTGAATCGCTGGCACATCATCTTCATCTACAGGTACTTGTGCAGAAGCGACTGTACGCGTTGCTTGTGCGACAGGGCGTTTCACTGGCTCAGCAGAATCGGCAGAATTACGAGTTAAACCCGTTGCGATCACCGTTACGCTAATTTCATCACGTGCATCTGGATCAAATACCGTACCGTAGAATACTTGACCTTCATCAAGATCCACAATTTGGTTCACCACATCAGTGATTTCTTCAATTTCACCGAAGGTTACGTCATCACCACCTGTAACGTTAATCAAAATGCCTTTTGCATTCATGATGGTCACGTTATCTAACAATGGGCTACGGATCGCTTGTTCAGCTGCTTGACGTGCACGGTTTTCACCACGACCAGAACCTGCGCCCATCATTGCATAACCACGAGTACTCATTGCAGTTTTCAAATCGGCGAAGTCAAGGTTGATATGACCCGGACGCACGACAAGATCAAAGATACTACGTACAGCATTTAACAGTACGTCGTCTGCTTTTTTGTAAGCATCTTTCATTGAAATATCGCGGAATACTTTAAGTAGACGTTGGTTCGGAATAATAATCAGAGAATCAACATGTTGCTCAAGTGCTTCGATACCTTTCTCAGCAGATTGCTGACGACGTTTACCTTCAAAGTTAAACGGAGTCGTCACCACACCTACCGTTAAGATACCCATTTCTTTGGCAATTTCAGCAACAACTGGCGCAGCACCTGTACCTGTACCACCACCCATACCTGCAGTCACGAACACCATGTCCGTTCCTTCAAGGTGTTGGCGAATCAACTCACGGCTTTCTTCAGCAGCAGTTTGACCCACTTGTGGATTTGCACCTGCACCCAAACCACGGGTACTTTGCTCACCCAGTTGGATTTTAAATTGTGCATTCATGCGATCGAGTGCTTGTTTGTCTGTATTGGCACAAACAAATTTCACACCCTCGATATCTGATTCCAACATGTGTTGCACAGCGTTACCGCCAGCACCACCTACACCGAATACTGTGAAACGGGCTTGACCGTTGCTGTCGCTTTGATCATCTTCTAAAAATTCAAATGAGGCCATGCCTAAAAAATTCCTAATCCATAATTGGCAGACACTTCAGCCCGTATACTGCCTTGATCTTAATAAAAATTGTTTTTTAGAATGCTGTCCAAGTTCCAGCTTGTCAAGTACAAGCAATAATCCGTACAACTTCCCAACAATATTCCCAAATATTTCAACTTAAAAGATCGACTTCAAGGTGTCATTGAAGCCCGACCATGCCCGTTTTACCCGATTCAATACTGAAAGTTTTTCCGTATCTTCTGGCTCAACGATCGTATCTTGTGTTTCGCTTTGACTGAAAATTAACAGACCTGCGGCAGTCGCGTATTGTGAACGACGTAAAGCTGCTTGCTGTTGATCATCGGCATACACTTGCATAGGTGGATTACCTAAATGTGCAGAGACACCTAAAATCCGGCGTGCAAATGTCACCATTCCTTCAATTTGGCAGGCATCACCTGTGAGTACAACACCATGGTATAAACCATGAATTGCACCATGATCGACCAATTCATTACGCACTTGATTAAAGATTTCTTCATAGCGCGCAATAATGATTTCGGTCAGTTCAATACGGCTAATGGTTTGTGGACCATCAATCCCTTGGAACTGAATCATACTTTCAGGTTTAACCACTTTCAGGTCGACACAACCATACAACAGCTTAATGCGTTCCGCTTCTTCTGTTGTGGTTTGCAATACAGCAGCAATATCACGTGTTACATGCTCACCGCCACGTTGCAAGGTATGTGTCATCGCCAAGCGACCATCTAAATACACCGCGATATTGGTCGTACCTGCACCAATATCGACCAAGCACACACCATATTCTTTTTCATCTTTAAGCAAACTGGCTTCAGCTGTTGCTAATGATGAAATGACCATGCGTTCAACACCAATATTGGCGCCTTTTAATGCACGATCCAAATTCTGCATGGTGCTGATGGGCAACATCATCAAATGATAATGCCCTGTCATACTCCGTGCTGACATGCGAATCGGGTTTAATACCCACTCAGGTTCATCATCTAGTTCAAAACCTAAAGGTACAGCACTCACCAAATAGTGGTCAGACGTTAAATGACTGGCTTTGGCCAGTTCTAATGCACGCACCACTTCATTGGTGGTAATCGCATGGTCATTATTTTCAATTGGAGTGCGACCAGAGGCATAAAAACTTTTTAGTTCAGCACTTGGAATGGAAATCCACGCAGAATGTACACGACATTCCGCCATATCTTCCGCTTCCTGCACTGCATTTTTAATTGCGGTAACAACTTTATCGAGACTGACAATTTTCCCTTTATTCATGCCGCGGTTACGAGCGGTCGCCATCCCTACCACTTGGATATTGTCTGGCGCGTGTACCTTACCAATCAAAACTGAAACTTTGTGTGTCCCAATGTCAATCGCAACAACCGAGGGAACAGCTTCATTCATTATTTACTACTACCATTCACATGTTTGTTTAATTTATGGCTTAAAGCCTCTACTTATAAAGCCGATCATTATGGCTTTACCGGCGCTGCATTCGCAATGCCTATGTCATCACTGGTTACAACAAACTGACCATTTACCGACTTTGCTGGCACAGAGTTTTTCCATTGAATCGCTAAACCATTTCGGTAGCGCAAATCGATGGCAGAAATTCGTGGCCATACAGGTTTTAAGTCACTGTGTGCGAGATAACTTAAACGCTGCAACTTACTCATGGTCTGATCTTGATCGACAATCACGCGTAAGCCTGAATCAAACTGCATAAACCAAGTCATTCGTTCGGTTAAATATAATTCTTTTAAACGAATGCCAACAGGAATAAATAATTGATTAATTTCATTATAGCGACGCATCATCATTTTGGACTGACTCGTCGGCCCATGCAATAACGGCAAATTCTGATGATTGGTCGGGGTTAATTCGGCAAATACATCACCACTATCGCTTAACAGTCGCCCAGTTCCCCAACGTGCAATCGCTTGACGCGGCATCACCCGTACACGAATTGCATTTGGCCAAGCACGCGATACCACCACGCGATCGACCCAAGAGATTTCTAAAGTACGGTCACGAATGACACGTAAATCAGAGGTAAAATAGTTTTCAGTCATCATCGGTGAAACGTATGATATGACTTGTTGTTTTTCTTGGGCGCTCCGCACACCCACCACATCAAGTTCAGCCACACGTGCATCCGTCATGACTTTATATAGCCCCCAAATTCCGGCAATCAAAACCACACATGCAATAAACAACAACAGCCATCCACCCACATTGGTAAGTTTTTCCTTACGTGTCGGTGGTTTGTCATGTATCGATGTCGTTGCTGCACGTTTACGGCGCATAGACGCAGGAAGTTGAGCCATAATTTAGTGTGCCGCACCTGTCAGGGTTTGTTCCAAAATTGCGACACAAAGATCATCAAAACTATAACCTACGGCATTGGCTGCTTTTGGTACTAGAGAATGACTGGTCATACCCGGAACGGTATTTACCTCAAGTAACCAGAAGTTTCCGTCTGCATCTTGCATCGCGTCAATACGGCCCCAACCACTCGCACCTACCGCTTGGAAAGCACGTAAAGATAAAGCTTGTAGACGCTTTTCTTCATCTTCAGTCAAGCCACATGGAATACCATATTGCACATCGTTACGGTTATATTTCGCTTCGTAATCATAAAAAGCCACATCTGCAGGCGGTTCTAAACGAATCACCGGTAATGCCTGACCATTTAAAATCACAATGGTAAATTCACGTCCGGTAATCCATTTTTCAGCCATCACGACTGCATCATGCTGGGTCGCTTTTGCAATTGCGGTTGCAAAGTCTTCAATTTTTTCAACTTTGCTCATACCAATGCTTGAACCTTCATGCACCGGCTTGATAATAAATGGCAAACCAATTGAATCTACAATTTCTTGTAAATTTGAATCTTTGCTGACAATACGATAAGGTGCTGTCGGTAGTTCTGAACCTTGCCAAACTTGTTTAGTTTTGACTTTATCCATACCAATCGCTGAGCCTTGAACGCCCGTTCCAGTGTACGGAATGTTTAACCATTCCAAAGTACCCTGAATTTGACCATCTTCACCACCACGGCCATGAAGTACGATAAATGCACGGTCATAAGCTACCAACTCAGTCACACTGCGTTGCTGCGGATCGAATGCTTCGGCATTTACACCCGAACGCACCAATGCTTCAAGTACAGCTTTACCACTATCGAGAGAAACCTCACGTTCGGCAGATTTCCCACCTAATAACACGGCAACTTTGCCGAATTTTGAAGCATTTGACACGTTTATATCCTTAAACTTTTATCTACGGTCTAAACAAACTTTGGATCACCAAGCGGTAATCATTTTACATAGAGATTGTTTTGAGCAAGTTCGATTGAGATTGCTCCAACATTACCTGCGCCCTGTGTTAATAACAAGTCATTTGCTTGTAACACTTTTTTCATTACTGCTTGTAAGTTGCCTTCTACTGGATCGATAAGAATCGGCTCAACTTCACCACGTAGACGAATGCTTCGAGCCAATGCACGACTATCCGCACCCACAATTGGTTTTTCACCCGCAGGATAAACTTCTAATAACAACAGTTGATCGACTTGTGACAAGACATCGACGAAGTCATCAAAACAGTCACGCGTACGGCTAAAACGGTGCGGTTGGAACATCATCACCAAACGACGATCTGGATGACTTGCACGTGCCGCTTTAATGGTCGCTTCCACTTCTTTTGGATGGTGACCATAGTCATCGACCAATTTCACCAAGCCATCTTCAACTTCAAATTCGCCTTGTACTTGGAAACGGCGACCTACGCCACTGAAGCTTTCTAAGGCACGCGCAATCGCAGCATCAGAAACGCCTTCATCCGTTGCAATACCAATCGCTGCCAAGGCATTTAAGATATTATGCAGACCCGGCAAGTTAATGGTTAAACGTAACGGCTCACGGTCTTTACGCAAAACTGTAAAGTGTGATTGCATGCCTTCTTGAGCCACATCAACGGCACGAATGTCGTTGTCTTCATTGAAACCATACGTCACGACAGGACGACCAATACGCGGCATAATTTCACGGATGTTGGCATCATCACCACACATCACAGCTAAACCGTAAAATGGAAGGCGCTGTAAGAATTGTACGAAGGTATCTTTCAATACATCGAAGCTACCGCCATAGGTATCCATATGGTCCGCGTCGATATTAGTGACAATCGTTGCCATCGGCTGTAAATGCAGGAATGACGCATCTGACTCGTCCGCTTCTGCCACGATATAACGACTTGCACCCAATGCAGCATTCACACCAGTACGATTTAACAAACCACCAATGACATAAGTTGGATCCAGATTTTCTTCTGCCAACATGCAGGTCACAAGACTGGTTGTCGTGGTTTTACCATGCGTCCCAGCAACGGCAATACCATGACGGTAACGCATTAATTCACCCAACATTTCTGCACGACGTACAACAGGTGTACGGGTTTCAATCGCCGCTTTCACTTCTGGGTTTTCAGAATCAATGGCTGTTGATACCACGATTACATTGGCGCCTTGAATATTTTCAGCAGCATGACCGATGAAAACTTGAATGCCGTTTTCTTCAAGCTGAGCCGTAGTTTTCGACGCTTTAATATCTGAACCTGAAACTTTATAGCCTTGGTTTTTCAATACTTCGGCAATACCGCACATGCCCGCACCACCAATCCCAATAAAATGGATGTGTTTAATACGGCGCATTTCTGGCACTTTAATGAGCTTTTTCGCTTGATCGGCAGGCGTTGATGGAGACATAGATTACTCGAATTTTACAAATCTTGAATTAAACCAACCACGTGCTGTGTCGCATCGGGTTGTGCCTGTTGTCGAGCCTTAACCGCCATTTCCATAAGTCGTTGGCGATTCATCAGCGGCTTCAACAACGCTGTTAAACTTTCTGCGGTCATGTCCGCTTGTGGGCAAATTTTTGCGGCATTGATATTGGCCAAGAATCCGGCATTTGCAGTTTGATGGTCATCCACTGCACTTGGCAGAGGAACAAACACGGCTGCTACACCCGCTGTCGCAATTTCAGTGACGGTTAGCGCACCAGCACGGCAGATAATCAAATCCGCTGCAGAATAGGCTGCTGCCATATCTTCAATAAACGGCTGAACTTCAACTTGCATATGTTCAGGTGCATTTGCATAACGAGCCAATGTGCTTTCAGCATTATTTTGACCACACTGATGATATACACTGAGGGGCTGTTCTAATTGCTGCAAAGCAGCCGGCACACATTCATTTAAGGCACGTGCGCCCAGTGAGCCACCTACAATTAAAACCCGTAATGGCAACCCAGCTTTTTCACGCTCTTGGTAACGCCATGACGGATTTAAAATTTCTGTAATTTCCTTCCGTACAGGATTGCCTGTGGTCACGATTTTATCTTGAGCTGGAAAAGTATTTGGAAATGCCTGACACACCGTTTTCGCCACACGCGATAATTGCGTATTGGTAAAACCTGCCACAGCATTTTGTTCATGGATAATAACCGGAATACCCAATGCACGAGCCGCCAAACCACCCGGTCCAGCCACGTAACCCCCAAAGCCTGCAACTGCATCAACTTCGAGTTGTTTCATATAACGCATGGCACTCAAAGTAGCTTTGAGAATTTTAAACGGTGCCATCAGCTTACGCACGACTCCATTGCCGCGTACGCCTTGGATATCAATTTGATAAATTGGAATATTATGATTTTTAAGCAGGCGATTTTCCATGCCTGTTGGCGTTGCGAGCCAAGAAACTTCACAGCCTTGTTGTTGCAACTCTTTGGCAACAGCGAGCGCTGGAAAGACGTGACCACCGGTTCCGGCAGCCATCATCATGACATGTTTCGGCTTTACTTGCGTTACTTCGGTCACTGTCTAATTCTTCAATTCTAAAAAGAGGCTAATGATATTCGATTTTAAGCAAACAATTGTAATCACAAACGCATGACCGTGAAAGGTAATTTACTTTTTTTCAACAGGCGTATGATTGTTTTTTTCTACTATTTTAAAAGTTTAAACTAGTTTTATTATTAATCTATGAGAATTGAAAAAAAATCAGACAATTTTTCACTTTAATTGCATTCACTTACATTTTTTTTGCTTTTTAAGCTCCCCTCCCCTGAGGGCAGGACAAAAAAAGAGCCCGTGGAGGACTCTTTTAAATCTAGTGCAAAATTAAGCTTTTAAACCTGCCTCAAGGACATCGAATAAATCATCGGCAATCGAGGTGCCAAATTGCGCATCAATTTCACGTACGCAGGTTGGACTGGTGACATTAATTTCAGTCACGTAATTACCAATCACATCCAGACCGACAAACACTAACCCTTTTTCACGAAGGAATGGCCCAACTTTGGCTGCAATGGCTTTATCATTTTCGGTCAATGGACGCGCCTCGCCCAAACCACCTGCCGCCAAGTTGCCACGCACTTCGCCATTTTGCGGAATACGCGCCAAACAATACGGCACGGGCTCGCCATTGATCATCAAGATGCGCTTGTCGCCATCCACAATTTCAGGGATGTATCTCTGCGCCATAATCGGCTGTGTGCCGTTATTGGTCAGGATTTCAATGGTTGAACCAATATTAACGCCATCTTGGTATAAACGGAAAATGCCCATACCGCCCATGCCATCTAATGGTTTCACGATCACATCGCCGTGTTCGTGCAAAAATTCACGAATCAGGCTTTGCTGCGAGGTCACCAAGGTCGGTACTTGAAGTTCAGGGAATTGCGTCGCAAACAATTTTTCATTGCAGTCACGTAGGCTTTGTGGCTTGTTAATAATCCATGCGCCTTCGCGTTCAGCCTGTTCCAAAATATAGGTGGTGTAGACAAAGTTCATGTCAAACGGAGGATCTTTACGCATCAAAACTACGTCATAAGCAGCAATGGATTCTTTTTGTTTTTCGCCGAGTTCAAAATAGTGATTGTAGTCTTCAAAAACTTTTAGCGGTGAAATCAAACCAAAGGCTTTGCCGTGATCGATATATAAATCTTGCTGTAATGCATAGCCTAGCTCATGTCCACGACGTGCTGCTGCCCATAGCATCGCCATTGAGGTATCTTTTTTTAGGTTTACATTTTCGATGGGATCCATCACAACAAGTACACGCATTATTCAGTGCTCTGTTCATTATCAATTTATGAACGAGTATAGCCGAGATTTTTCTTTTGTTTATTCTGATTTTGCATGTGTATGTATGGATTCGTGTGATGCAGGCGATAATTCAAAACATTTCTATCATCGGCTTTATCTCAATAATGGAAATAAGCTTTAATAACATCATGTGATAGGTCTGTGTAAATAAATACCAAAGCATTGCTACCTGTTTAATTACTTCCAAATATACTTAGCCCTATTTTTGGTTAAAAAATACGTGATTTTTTATTTTTTTTAGATATTGTGTTAATTATTGTAAATAAAAAAAATAGAATTCATTGATGATCAACATTGAGCAGATGGCTATCATTCTTGATGCTTTACCAGACCCTGCATTTGTCATATAACGTAGTGGAAAATACGTTGCAGTTTTTGGCGGGCGCGATAATCGTTATTACCACGATGGTTCCGGTCTTGTTGGTACCTATATTTCAGATGTGATCAAGCCAGATAAAGCCAACTTTTTTATGCAATTGATCGACCAAGCTCTAGCGTCAGGAAATCTACTCATCGAAGAGTACGAATTGAGCAATAGGGATGTAAAAGGTCTGCCCGATTATGGTCCTGAAGAGTCCATTTGGTTTGAGGTGCGCATCCAAGCTCTCAGTTTTTCGGTAGATGAAGAAGACGTTGTACTTTGGGTCGCAAGTAATATTTCAGCGCGTCACAACCTGGAAATCAAGCTGAAAGAACTCAGCCATACAGATCAGTTAACCGGTCTTTTCAACCGAAGAAAATTAGAGCATGACTTAGCATTACATTATGAATCATACCTACGGCATTCCATACAGACCTCGATCTTGATGTTCGATCTTGATAACCTCAAAAAGATCAACGACAGCAAAGGCCATCATGTTGGTGATGAGGCAATCCGAGCAGTCGCAGATATTCTTCGTTTAACGCTGCGTAAGACCGATTGCGCCTGCCGCTTAGGTGGAGATGAGTTTGTGGTCGCCTTGCCCAACACGGGCTGCGAGCAGGCCATCCAGTTTGCCAAACGGATTCATGAACATTCCAGAAAAGAATTAAGTCGGTTTTCAATAGATAACGCGCATGTCACCGTGAGCATAGGAGTGACAACCATCATGCCTGAAGATTGCACCTACGAAGATACAATTCAACGTGCTGATCTAGCGCTGTATAAAGCTAAACATGGCGGGAAAAATAGAATTGTCGCGGCCTAAGTGTGCGCCAGAAATAAACCAAATTTCACAGTCTATTTTGCAATTCGATATTCAAGCCGTTGTGATTGCTCAACATGAACTCTTTTCCCTTTTCAGCATCATTTTAATTTAGATAGGTGTTTAATATGCAGCAAGCCATTGTTGATTTTGCCTTGGATGATGAAAATCATTGGTATGCCATTTTAGCTTGTGGTCATACACAGCATGTCCGCCATGATCCTCCATGGCAAAACCGTCCTTGGGTTATCACTGAGCAAGGACGGAAAGAAAAGTTAGGGGTAATGTTGGAATGTAAGAAGTGTGATGAAGAGATGTTATTCACCAATTAAAATGTCTATGCGATAAACCATTTAAAATGTCCTGTTTTTAACTACAAGAGTCAAGCACAGGATTTAGATTTCGTTCTTGAATTGCTGTTTTCTGTGCACGTCTGCTTGGCATCTTTTGAGAACGATTGCGTTTATTTTGTTGTTCTAGTTCTTCATGCTGCTGTTGAATATGGGC
>NZ_VOYN01000003.1:0-143616 GCF_013420275.1 Acinetobacter sp. YH01020 | reverse complement strand
TCTTGCAAGTTCATTTCCTGCAACATTGGATAAATAACAACTTTAAAAATTTGCTCAGCTATTTCGTCAGAAGTGCCCTCAAATTGAGTTAAGTTGATTTCCATTTTTCGTTCTAAAGTTTCCATCACACCACCTCAACTTTCAAAACGTACTTTTTACCGCCACTGGTGAACTCAACTGATTCACCTTTGCCTAATAAGTAATGCCCAATCGCTTCCAAGTTTTTAAGACTCAAGCCTGTTTTAGCTCTTGCTCTGCGTCTGTCACACTCAAGACAGACATTTGACTTTACAGATCGCTCGGAAGTACTGCATGATCTGCATGGCGCAACTGGCTTATAGCTTTTTAAACCCTGCTTTTCAGCACGTGTACGCAAAATGTGGTTTTGGTGACTGTTAGGGCGCTCATTACTTTGCAAGACAGTATCCGCATTGCAGTAATTAAACTCAGCCTTATTCGTATTCACAGCCTGTTTAATTTCACCGCCATTTTTTACAAATTCAGCAATTTTATCTGAGTAGTCAGGTTTGATTTGAGTTCCAATCATCACGCCACCATTAAATAGTTAAAATTTTTACTACGAGCTACTTCAACTCTTGCTTCGCGCTCTAAGCCGACTAAAAACTCTCGATATCCGTTTAAGTAGCATCCACAAAATTGCTTGAATTTTCGCTGACATGCTTCATTCATCAAATAATCTTGCTGCATTCGGCCTTTGTGGCAGAAGATTTTGAGTACACTGTTACCGCGACGCATAACCACAGCATCTTTTTTCACTTGTGGCCTGTATCCATCACAGTACAACCAGTAAGTGAATAAGTTTGTAAATCGGCAAGGTAGGCGAGTGATCATGTTGCTACCTCAGCTTGAGTGTTATATCCAATCTTTTTAAATAGTGGGTTCAATGCAGAAATATCTAACTGCTTTTTAGCTCGAGTAGCAGCAACATATAAAAGTCGAGCTTCATCTTCGGTTAGGATTTTTTCACCAGGTGCAGCAGCTTCTTTATAAAAGAAATCACCACCAAGTTTGACCTTGTTAAACTCCAAGCCTTTAGACTTATGAGCTGTGGTCACAATGCAGTCATAATCACTAGAATTACTTTTTAGTAATGAGCTGATTAGAGCTTCTTCACCCACTTTATTGATTAGGCTAACAAGTGCTTTTAAGTCATTACCTGAGACTTCATTTGTGTATTCAATGACTTCTTCCCAATTGCTAAAGCCTTCAAATACACTTCCATCGTGGACTTTTATTCCAGATTTAACTTTTTTGGCATCTTCAATGTTTTTTAATAAAGAACCTGTATCAACCTCCAAGCGTGGTTCACGTCCAATTTTCACTAACTCAACCATATTAGAAAGGGCAGCAGCATTGGTGCGATAAATAAATGCATCGGCAATTTCATCGCTAATTTCGTTAACCTGTGAATCTATCTGTTCAAAACCACGTAATGGAATTTCTTCATCCAAAACGTTGAACAAAATTTTATTTGCGAGATCGGCAATGTTTTCACCAAAACGGAATGATTGACTTAAACGTGTTTCAGCAATATCTAGGGATTGCATCGCATTGACAGCACCACGAAACGCATAGATTTGTTGGTGACGATCACCCACATAAATTACCTGAGCACGTTGCTTACTCAAGACATTTAACATGATTGGATCAGCATCTTGTGCTTCATCAAATAAAATAAAGTCAGCATTAATCACTGGATTGCTCAATGCCCAATATTTTAGGTAATGGTCATGTTCGAGACGGTTAATGCCAGCAGGATTTAAAATGTCATTCCAGTAATCATGTGCCTTAGGTAAAAGGATATTTGCCAATTCAGCACGGTATGTGTCATCCATCCAATCAGGTAAAGCAGCGTAAACTTGTGATAGTTGAATTTCGCTGTAATTAGATCGGCAGAAATAACCAACGGCATTCATCATAGATGTGGCCATACGTTTTGAATTAAATAAACGCTTCTGGTCATCCTCACCACGTTGTTTAACCAATGCCACTGGTACTTGATAATTCTCAAGATCATGGCGAGATGCCAATTGGTTTGACATCAAGCGACGATTTTTTAATTTATTAGTCAGCCAGCGTGGAACAGAGTTATAAGCTAGGCTGTGAAATGTTTTGCACTTAACATTATGGTTAAATTTAGACTGTGCTTCTGTTGCAATAGCCTTGTTAAATGCCAAGTACATGCCATGTTGATGATGCTTTGCATTACCAATCAGTTTAAGGGTAGAAGTCTTACCAGCACCGGCGTATGCGGTCACTTTACAAGACTGACCATGTAATGCCATATCAATGGCATGTTGCTGTTCAATAGTTGGATTCATATTGCTATCTCACTATTGGTACCCTCATGTGTGAGGGCACCACATGCCAGTGTTATGCTGTTAATTCAGCTGCTTTGCGTTCGTAAATCGAATTGATCTTGTCGATTTGAACATCAGATAAGCCAGAAGTGTGAGGCTCAAAACGCTCACCCATAATCTTATTGATGGTTTTAACATCCGCTGCGTCTTCAAGATCAACAACCAACTGAAGGTAGAACTTCTGCCAGCCATGAGCATTTTTAATATCAGTTTGAGCTGGTTCACCTAAGTTAGTAGGTACTGTGCTGCTGACTTCTTTTAGCTGTTCTAGTGTTTCAGTCGCATAAATTTGTGCAATTAATGCAAACTGGGTATCGAACTCGGGTGCCACATCTATGACAGTTTCTTGAGACTGTTCACGTTCAGCCATCTGAGCTTTTAAACCCGATGCACCTTGATGTTTTTTTACCGTTGATTGAACTGGGGTAACATCAAGTTCTTCACGTTCAATGACTTCATCAGGTGTATAAACACCCAGAATCACATCTGAACAATATAGACGTGCCCAGCGTTTCGTTGCTAAATATGCGATTTGTTGGCGTGGATCAGCAGCCCATAGTGGTGAATTGCGGACTGGACCTACTTGTGCCATAGAAATATCGATCACACGCGGTTCATTCTCACCACGTAATGTTGCAGAAACACGAATACCAAGATTAGGTGATTTATCATCTTTACCATTTACTTTTGACCAATCACCGTACCATTCAAAATGCAAACGCTCTTTAACTGGTGCACGTGCAGTAATTACAGCATTCACCAATTGTGCTTCATATCCAAGAGTACCGTTTACCAAATGTGTTTTTTGAGCGACTGCATAAGGGTTCATTCCCCATTGCATTGCTTGCATGATGATCGCCATGCAATCACCTTCATTACCCTGTAAATGTTTTGGAGTGGTGATTTTGCTCGTTGCCATACGTGCAGCCATAGATTCAATACGAACCATGATAGTTTCATTCATCATGATGTCTAAAGCAGACATAGCAGATGCTTGTTGAGTTTCTTGTGGGTTTAATACTGCTGTATTCATAGTAAAATTCCTTAAACTGTTTCTTTAAATTTGTTTGAAATACGGAAAACACGTGTGCTTGATGTTTTGCTATATTTCGCAAATAAATCAGGTTCTTCTTTTTTCAACAGCGTACTGTCGATACGAGTAGAGGATTGTTCTTTGTAGGTGCAGATAGACTTGCCTTGGCTAATCATCATTTCCGCATCCTGCATCGTTGAGACAATCTTTAATTTGATTTCATCTTCACGAGCCTTATCTGCTTTTAGACGACCTTGAACAGTGATAAGTTCTTCAGCGAGTTTGATATGTTCAAAATCAGCTTCGACTTGTTTACCCACAACATGATTTGACCAGCGATGTAAAACATCATCAAAACATGTCGGATCTGGTGGAACATCAGCGACAACATGGTTGAACCAGAACGCTTTAACTTGACGAAAAATTGAATCAATCAAGTCTTCATCACGTTCAATGCGATACATGCGGAACTTGTTGCCACCGATCAGCACAGCAAGATCAATGAATTGGCAGCCTGAAAGCAGGAGATACCAAAGGCATTGTGTAAGGTAGTAGTCTGGTACTTGGTCTGAACCTTCTTCACCAAACAGTTTTGCAAGGTATTCAGAAGCTGTTTTACATTCGAGAAGTTGATCTGTAGTCAGCTTGCCGTCTTTGAATCGCACGTTGCCAGCAATCTCAGGATTGATAATTGCACGGTCAATGTTGCCAATCGCCCAAGGATGATCAGGCAAACTTAATTGCTGAGTGACACGCTGAACCTTTACACCAGCACGACGTGAATATTCCTTTGCAACAACATCTTCAAGTAGGTTGCCGAAATGTGCAGACTCATTTTGTGATTCTTTACGTTCACTGCGACCAGTTTTGTCTAACCACAATTGGTATGGTGATTTGTACGGACTAAAACCAAGGATTGCAGCAACGTCTGAACCACCAATACCTTTTTTACGACCAGCGAGAAATTGGTCACGATTAACTTGGGTATTCATGCTTCAACACTCCCTTTGATACTTTCATAAACACTTTGGCAAGTAGCCCAATTTAGAGAACCGTAATCCTCATTTTCTTCATCCCAATCACCGTGAAATGGGTTATCAGAAACAGAAGTCATATGAAATCCAATCGCAGGTACATCTGGATCAGTATCTAAATAGTCTGCAATTGCTGGCCAATGATTAATGTGGTCTTCAGGCTGAGGAAAATCATTTAAAAATGCACGTATATCTTGTGCTGCATGTTTGAAATCTTTTTTCTCAATGTACATTCGATCCATTGTCATTAAATGGAGGGTACGATGAACCAATGGAACAGATTCATCACGACACAGAGCCAAAAGTTTTTCACCACTATCTTCAAAAGTAGCAGCCATAAAATGTGGTTTATCCAGATACTTTTGAGCCATGGCATCCCAAATTACTGGTGCTGAACCCCAAGCATTACCAAGTTCAAATAGTTCCTCGACTTTTTCGCCAGGATGAACAGCTAAAACAGTTGTATAACTCATGCTCTAAATCCTCTACGTGAATTCATGATTTCCAAACGAATTGAACCAATTCCCACGTCAATAATTAATTCACGAAAATTTTCATTTGAAGTGATGCCAAATTTGAAAGCCCATCCACCACCAAATCGACCAGAACTTTTGACTTTGAACGGATTCCATCCCCAAAATTCACCGTTATGCCGATCAAATGGTTCATCTTTAGAAACCACATGCCAAGGAAAGCCATGCATTAGGCAAATAACAGTTTTATTTCCAACATCGAATTCAAATTCGTTGTATTTGACAGGCTCACCAAATAAAGCTCGGTATACATCAGCTTGAAGGCTTTCAGACGGATTATTTTTTCCGCTTGTAGCTGTTTTAATTTCAATTAAATCAAGCATATTAACCTCTCAATTTCTGTAATTTCACAGCGATAGAGTCTTCAAGGGCATCATTGATCTTGTCGATTTCATAACGATCAAGATATGCATTGATTTCGCCATCTTCATCACCGACCAATTCAGGTTCTAAGCGATCAATCTGAATGCCTACAGCACGATTAAAGCCGTTACCATCATCGAAACCTGAATAGTCAAAATTCACTTCGATGTAATACTGGTTATTTGCTGTTAATAAGGTTGCATGACAGTCATGTTGACAGTCGTTGTATGGGCCTAAATCGAGCTCATCAACCTTGTAGATGTCTGATGCCACTGTGATCTGCTGCTGTTCTTCAACAGGTAGCTTGGCTGGTTGATACATTTGCACAGACGCAAAAACTGCTGTCATTGCTACTGCACCACCTAAACCCAACAAAATTGATTTGAAATTTAATGAAACCATGTTCATAATCTCCTTATAGCGATTGCTATACCCCCTAAAGAAGCCCCGTCCTCGATCAAAATTTCGGGGCTTTTTATTGCTTAATTTTTAGTTTTAAGCGGAAAAGGTACCAATACGGACAGGGTTTTCAGGAAGCAAGGCAATCCTTTTTCCTTGAATTCTTGAATAATTTCATTACGCAAAAGTTCTTCTTTAACGATTTGCAATGCAAACGATGGCTCACCATCTGAGCTATTTACTACAAGACGCAAGCGAATAGTTTTGTCATCAAGACCGACATAAGCTGGATCAATGATTTCAAAATAACTTGGTAATTTCCCTGCTGTGCTTGAAGCTTCAACTTTGTCAAAGACTGAGCGAGTTTCTTGCATGTTTGATACTGACGAGTCAGTAGTTGAAGATGCGCCAACTTTCATGTTGCGAACTGCATTAATTGCTTCCGCAATATGGATCGTTTCACCAGTTTCACTTGTTGCAGCGAATACACTTGCCCAATCTTCAAGTAATGTTGCAAAACGCTTTTGATTAAGTTTGTTATCTTTAAGCTGATTGAGCTTTTCCCAAACTACAGTTGGTTCAAGCTGTAATACTGCTTTATGGTCACAATGACCTTGAGCCAATCCAACAACTTTGAAGTTTAAAATTGCCGTTGCTGATACATTTTTGTGGTCAACAAATACAGGGGCATAAACTTTTACTTCAGGAACAGCATTTTCAGACTGCGTATTACCTAAAACATAACTTTTGAAATCTTCAAAAGATGGGGTTTTTAAAACACCACGTGCACGGTTACGACCAGCTTGAAATTGTTCTAAATCATGAACATTGAAATTTTCATGAATGGCAACAAGTTCACCACGAGATAAATCATTTACAGGTAACGCAAGTTCAACGATTTCTTTAGCAGAGTTTTCCATTTTCAGTACCTTATGGATGGTTGGTAAAATTGTTGTAATGAGAAGGGGGCTGTTTAAGCGTCTTCAGTGAATAATTGACTTGTATGGTTAGCGAACAAAGTGACATCACCACCAGCATTCAAATGCATTGGAGTTTTTGAGGTAGTGTCCTCTGCACGTTTACCTTTTGCTGTTGGTTCAACAAAAGCGAGTGTGTGTGCAATTTCGACCTGGCTTGAATCACCGATACGAGCAATATCAAGTGTGATTTTGATTTGCCCTTTTTTGTTGTGCTGAACAGCACCTTGAGAAACCATGCTGATAGCTGCACCGAGTTGGTTAGCAAAGGTTCCTGCACCTAAGTCAGCAACAAATTGCTGTGCGTTGGTTGGTTTGGTAGACATAAAATTCACCAAGTAGATTTGTTGTTGGTGAAATAAATACTACTTTAAGTAGAAAAATTGTCAATAGAAAATAGAAAAATAATTCTACTTAAAGTAGCTTATTTTTCTTGGGGCAAAATAAAACCCACTAAAGTGGGTGAATGGATTTTGAAATATTTTCTATTATTTATTGAGGATACTTAATTCTATGTTGTATAGCCATTTGATTTAGTACGTCTATCATATATTTTCCATCCATTCTTGCAACGTGAGCAGCTTTTTTGTCTTGTGATGCTATGCCATGAGGTTCAATAATAAGGCTCGATAAGACCCCATAACCTTGTTTTACTTCAGCAGCAAAACCAACATATTCACCATTGGAGTTTTCACCAATACCAACTAACAGAGTTGCCCCTATATTCTTTAGTAAGTATGGGTCATCATAAGCATTAAAGGATATGGATGATGTTCTAATATCCTGCTTATTGAACCATAATTCTGCCTCATCTAATGCATTAAATGCTTGATGTGATTTTGTTTTTAGTTTTTTAGGAAATATTTGTGGGTATGTGTATGATAAAACCCAAAACCATAAACACAATGCAAAAACATAAGTGAATTCAAAATTTCCTGTAATCACTTGATAAGGGAATACACCAATAATCATGATGACTGATATTACAAATAAAAACATTAACCATAAATGCCTAAGAGGGCTGAGTTTTGTATTTTGTTGTGGTAATTCTGATTGGGTTGGTGTATTCAATAATCTAACACCACATCCACTACAAAATTTAGCATCATTACTATTTGGTTGACCACATTGATTGCAGTACATTTTTATTCTCAACTATTAACTTTTTCTAACTCTTTTTGGGCGAGAACCACCTAAAGGTCTAAAAGCATCAATCACCAATCCCACCAACTCCATACCATCTTCAAATTCAATAATGTTGGGTTGAAAGTTTGGATTAAGTGCTTGTAAATATTTACGATCATCACTCTCAATGACTAATTTTTTAAAAGTTGCATCCGTATTATTTCTGATAACAATTAAATCCCCTGAAATCAAATCACATACCTGAAATGCAGGATTTACTAAAATAAAATCACCTTCCATATAGGTAGGATAATTACTAATCCCAACCACTTTTAAATAAAAACAACCATCAGGATCATCAGTACTTAACGGTGGCAACCATTCAGAAATTTCTAAGGGATTAATAGACTCTACTGATGTCATTGATCCAGCCTGAACCCAAGATAAAACAGGAATTAATTTTGAAGTTATAGGTACAACATTGTTATCAAGAGTTGAACCATGGTCTAAATAACCAATATCTACAGAAAATATATCTGCTAGCTCTTTCAGTTTTTCTTCACGGGGCTTAGCTGTGCCCAATGTATAGCGTCGTGCCATTTCATAAGTAACGTTAATAGCATCTTTGAGTTGATTAACTGATGTTATTGGAGAGCCAACAGCTTCCATCAATTGCTTCAACCTATTTGCAAACTCTATGTGTTTAGCATCTTTCACTTTTTTTGGCTCAATTTCTACCATCGGTAGAAGTTTACTATCAAATTCTAGTTGCACCAATTCTATTTTAGGTAGTATATTATGTTCTACTTTAAGTAGTTTTGACGGTGTCATTATGTTATCCCCACATGAGGCTTTTGATAAAGCTGTGCGATTTGCAGGTTCCTCAGCTGCCCTTGCAAGAGGTATCGGTTTAACTCCCTGGGCAGTTTCAAAATGGAATATTGAAAAAATTCCAGAAGACCGATGTGAGGACATTGAAAAATTTACTAAAGGTCAAGTCAAAGCTGAAGAATTACGTCCAGACATTAACTGGAAATATGTTCGCCAATCTAGAACAAAGACCACATGAAAATGAGGAAATCTTATGGAAACAAAAATAATGTTTGTATTCAGCAAAAAACTGTTGGCACCCATGTCAACACGTGTACCGCTGGAAGTCCAAGAGATCATTGATACTTTGGCTGAAAGCCAAGGTAGTGATCGTGCTAAGTGGTTAAGAGATGCCATAGATAAAAAGATCGAACTGGAGACAGGTCAATCATCATCTGAGCACATAGAAAAATCAAAGAATACAACGTCTACAAGCGTATTCAAGAATGTATGCAGAAATTTGAAAAGTTTTTGGCAGGCATTAAAAAAGCCCGACGTTGCAGGTCGAGCTTCTAGTATTCATCAACATTCAGGTAAATGAACATGAGTAATTTAACAGAACATAAGTGCGCTGGCAAATGTCCAGAATTTAAAGGGGAACAGTGCCATCACTGTTTGATTCAGCAAATTGAAAAACGTGAGTTTGATTTGGGTATTGCACCTGATAGTGCATATGTGAAATGTGGTACCAGCCAAGTGATAGATTGCACTGGAATTTCCTCAAAAAAAGTTGAGCTGCAATTTAAGGTAGGTGATGTAGTTGTGACTACAAGTCCAGAATTTAATGACGATTTATTAATAGTCACATTAATTTTAGATAAACCTCATCTTTTACATCCTTGTGCATTTTTGGAGGATCCAAAAGGAGAACCCAAATTGCGTGGTTTCCCAATTTTACGACATGCCACACCAGCTGAACTTAAAGCAAAAAAACGCTTAATGACAAATCCAATCTGTCCATACTGCAATAAAGAGGCTGATGGGGTAGATGGCACAGCCATTTACCCTCATAGACCAGACCTGTCACATAAATGGTTCTACCAATGTGTGCCTTGTGATGCATATGTTGGTTGTCACCCTGGTACTAAAAACTCACTTGGTCGATTGGCAAATGCTGAACTTAGAAAATGGAAGTCTATAGCACATCGAGTGTTTGATCCGTTATGGCGTGATGGACACATGAAGCGCAAGGAAGCCTATAAAGCTTTGGCTGAAGTAATGAATATTCATCCAAATGACTGCCATATTGGGATGTTTGATGTTGATCAGTGTAAAAAAGTTTATTCAATTTGCATGAATGGACAAATCAAGAAGGTGACATCATGATTGATAACACCTCAATTCTCGCCCTAACTGACATTATCCAATTGCCTGAAGCTGAACGCTTACAGGCAATCAAGGATAAGTTTTCAGCAAAATCACATGATGAATTACTTAATTTACTTGGCAATGTTTTAAATGTTGCTGTGAATTATGCCCAATCGTGTGATGAAACATTGTATTTACATCTCGTCACTACTGGCGATATGCACCCATACGCAATAGATAAGCTTATTTCACCTAGTTTTCATGGTGCTTTGAATGGGCTGATCTTGGCAAAAAAAGCACCTAATCAAGATGTTCTATGTGAATCGTGTGCTTATCGTTGCGGCACTTTAGCAAATCATTGTCTTTCTACTCAATCTGACTTGGCTCATGCCTTGGAGTTGGATGCAGTTTTTTATTGCCATAAAGATATTGAAAATTTGCATAGTCCGTCTGCTACAGATCGTAAGCGCATGAAACCATGCAAAGGCTGGGCACAGCATGTGAAGAAACATAAGGGAGTAGCAGCATGAAATCAAATGAAGCTAAAAAACCTATGTATATCTTTACTGAACTAGGTAAAGAAAAACTTTGTAAGCACTGTGATGAATACTGGCCTACAGATTCAGAGTTTTGGTTCATGATTAAATCAAAGTTAAAGGATGGAACCATTACATTTAGACCAGAATCAGCATGTAAAGGCTGCTATGACCGTGTTTATAGACCACATCATTTAAAAGGTGTGAACAAGGTTCGTTCAAGTCATGAAAAGAAGGTGGCAGCATGAAAGAATTCCACAAAACTTTGCTGTTCATTTTTACGCTCTTTGGGGCTGTTTTAATTCGATTAGGGGGTGTGGCGTGATTAAAAAACGTAATAAAAAATACAACCCCAATAAACCTGCTTTAAATCCTGTACGCAAGTTTCAGCTTATTGGTGAAGCGATTGAAGAAAATCGCATTCTCGAACTTTGGCAATTAACAAATGGGAAATCTGAGGATCAAGCGCCTGAGTTAGCCCATTTGCTAACTTTGACCAAGGGTACACTTGTAATTGCCATGCGTAAGGATTTAATCGACAACGAGCAAAGCTTCCATATCAGTTGTGACATATACGCAGATCATCCAGATGGCCGATCTATACAGCTCGATTTTGAAATAGCTGTACCTGAACGCATGACATATGGACAGTTTTTGAATGGTTGTGAAGAAGATCAAGAGCCGATTTACATCGTTGAATGTGGTGTCAAAACTCGCTGGAAAGGTGCCAACAAGTTAATGGATGAATATTTCCATGAAGTTGCGGGACCGGGATTCAAAATTGTAAAGCAGCCATACATTGTGACTTGCTTTTCTGCATTCAAGAACGTGGCATGTCAGCGCGAATTTAAAGCCGTTCAGATCTCCCTTACTGGTAATGGGTTAGGGGTGGCAGCATGATTATCGGAGTTGCTGTTAAAGCAGGTGAGCTTATGGTCGCTCTACCAAAACCTAATCGCCATGCAGATTGTATCAATATTATTTTGTCACTTGGTTTGGTGCCAGATATTCAAAACCAATGGGGTAAATCATTACACCAAGGTTTTTATTGTGAGCAAGGAAAGTTCTATACACGCCCACAAGCAGCTTTACATGCTATCGAATGTGGCCAACAAGAATGGACAGAAAATGACTTAGAGCTAATAGCCTTGGGTGAAAAGAAATTTTCTCGCCTTGGGTTATGTAGTGAAGATTTGTGGTGAGGTGGTATGAGCTACGTAATAACTGACCAGATTCGCAAATTAAAAGTGGGTAATCCGACAGCAAAGGCGGTACTTCTTCGCCTTGCTGATTATGCCAATGACTATGGTGAGTGTTTTCCATCAATTTCATTACTTTCTGATGAAACTGAATTTTCAGTACGTGCGATTAAAACGGCTATAGATTTGCTTGAAGAAGTAAAAATTATTCAGGTTGATCGTTCAAATGGTCGCCATAATCGCTACAAAATTACGCCTGAAAGCTTCACTCCAAAGACTAAAAAACAGTCTAAATCGAGTGGAGAGAAAAGCACAAACCAGTGCAATACATTCACCAGTGCAGGAGATGCACCAGTGCAGGAGATGCATGTGACCAGTGCAGGAGATGCACCTGAACCAGTGCAGGAGGTGCACACTAACCACCATATAACCACTAATAACCACCAATTAAGTAGTAGTAATACGCACGAGGAAAAAATTTCACCACCGCCAGTTCAATTTGTTCAGTACCACAATTTTGATCTTGCAAAAATATCAGTGATCGAACTTGGTCAGAAATATTCAACATTGAAATCTGATTTCATCGAATTGTCTAAACCTAGACACCCTGATCTTGATCAACACGATCTTGAAAACCTGTTTGATGAATTTGGAGATTGGTTTGCATCACCGAATGATTACGGTAAGCAATCTTTCAAGACAGCACAGAAGTGGGCTGTAGCGTTCCTGACATGGGTAAACAACAACAAGCATAAACTTATCAACCGAAAGGCAAAAAATAACGTCACTGAGCAATCAGGACGAAATAAACCTATCCAAACACCACCTGCATACCAAGCCAAACAGGAAAATGTAAATCGTTGGTTGCGTTATGGTCAAAAAGTCCGTGAAGAACAACATCAGGAATCATCAATTATTGATGTGGTACCTGAACCCCCAAAGAGCTTTCTGATTGAGGAGGTGGGTCATGCGTGAGTTCACCATTACTGAAGCACGTCGTTTAATTGACAAAATGCGTATTCGTTACGGTAAGAAATTTACAGATTTTTGGGCAGCAGTTGATGAAGCTGATCTTGAACAGGCCATGATCGAGGACTTTTCAGGATTGACAGTTCAGCAACTGGAAAATGGGTATAACCGTATGCTCCATGAACCATGGCCACCATGTATTCAAGATTTTAAGATTTGGTGTTTACAAGGTTCACATTGGCTCACTGAAAATGAAGCATGGCAACAAGCATTGGCATACGAGAAGTCGAATCAAACAATCTCAATCAGTGTGCATGTACTCAAAACTCTTAAAGAATTTAAGAAAGGTTTTGATGAAATAAATCCTAAAGCTGAATCTCAAGCTAAAGCTTTTAAAGATATGTATATCCGTATTATTTCAAATGCAAAGTTAATTGGGGATGTCCAAAGCTTTACTGATCCAGTGAAGATGATTGAAGCACCAGCAGAATCAAATCATCGAGCTGCTCCTTGTCCACCCGAACTAGCTTCTCAAATGCGGAAACGCAGAATCAATAAGAATATTAAGGATGTGGCATGACAAGTTATTTATCTCCAGCGCAAATTAAGAGACTTGCACACAAACGTGAGGCCAAACCTAAAAAGCCAAAATATGGCAATCATAAAGTGATTGTCGATGGTGAAAAAGTTGCTGATTCACAGCATGAATATCGTCGTTTAAATGATTTAAAGGTTTTACAGCGTGCAGGTGAAATTAAAGAGTTACACACCCAAGTTCGTTACAACCTGATCTCACCACAAGTAATTGATGGTAAGCGTGAGAGAGGGACCGATTATATTGCCGATTTTGTTTATTGGACTAAGGATGATCAGTTCATCTGTGAAGATGCCAAAGGTCATAAAACTCCGGATTACATCATCAAACGTAAATTGATGAAGTTAATTCACAATATTGACGTAGTTGAAGTTTAAGAACGATTTAGGGGAGTATGACAATGAAGTCTAACGCTGAAACAATCCTTGAAGCCATTGAGGATTTACATAATCAAGAGCAAATCGTTACTAGAGAAACTTTGTCACAATTGACAGGCTTCAAATTATCTATCGTTGATGATCGTTTAAGTCATCTTGTCGATAGTGGCCAGATTATCCGTGTACAGCGTGGTGTATTCATTCCAGCCCCTAAACATCGTCCATCTCGTATTATGTCCAAGATGGTTTTACCTGATGGTACCGTTAAAATTGAAATTGGTGATGACCAGATTTTGACATTAACTCCACGTGAAGCACGTAACCTTGGCAATCTCATGGTTGCTGAAGCAATGCAATATGCAAATATTGAAATGGGCCATCATATGGCAATACTTCAGAGTGAAGTTTCAGGTCAAGTACGTAAATTATCGAAGCAAGTAGGGGATCTATTAGATATAGGCAAGCAAGGAGAGCTGTTGTAATTTATCAAAACTGCTTCACCCCCCTCTAAGGTTAGACCTCCCCCACATATATACATGATCATTAAACCAATATGAGGTTTGGTGATCATGGCTGAAAAAAAAGTAATTGATTGGGAAAAGATCGAACTCGATTATCGAGCAGGTATTAAGTCTCTACGTCAAATTGCAGGTGAGCATGATATTGCAGAATCAGGCATTAGACGTAGAGCAAAGCAATACGAATGGGTTCGTGATCTATCTGAAAAAATTAAAGCTAAAGCAGATGACATTGTGCGCAAGGAGAGTGTGCGCAACAGTGTGCGCACGAAAACGACCATTTCAGAAAAAGACAAAATTGATGCAAGTGCCAATGAAGTGGCGTCAGTCCGATTAGCACATCGTAAGGATATTCAACGTTCACGCAAGATTGCTATGAGTCTTTTTGATGAGCTCGAAATGATGGTCGGTCAAGAGAATGTCAAATTGCTGGAAATGTTGGGTGAGCTTATGTGGTCGCCTGATGATAAAGGCAATGACAAAGTAAATGACCTTTACATGAAGATCATCTCAATGCCTGGTCGTGTGAAGTCTATGAAAGATTTAAGCGACACACTCAAAACATTGATTGCTTTAGAACGTCAAGCGTTTGGACTTGATGATGAGAACAATAAACCTGTCGATGCACTGACTGCATTACTTGAACGAGTGAGCACTGGAAATAGTTCTGCATTTAAACCAATTGCCGATGATCCTGAATATTAGTGCATGTACGTGAATGGAACGACTAATCACCCACACCAAAACAATTTCATTCACGTACACGCTTCAAAAATGCACCAATGTTGTGCAAAATGGAGTAAAAATTGATTTATAACACTAACTTACAGCCACTACCGACAAATGCCGAGGAGCTTGAACGCTGCTTGGCAGACCCTGTTTGGCGTATTTTTAGTGGCTGTTTATATAAGATCAAAATTAAAGGTGATGACTTTGTAAATGAGTTAGGGCAAGTAGAAGAAGCTCCAACATTTGAATTACCATTCCAGCCTAATGATGCACAGAAGAAATTCTTAAATCGGTTGTGGTACCGCAATATTATTTTAAAAGCACGTCAGTTAGGTTTCACCACATTGATTTGTATTTTGTGGCTTGATCACGCTTTATTTAACGCCAATCAACATTGTGGTGTTATTGCACAGAACCTTGAAACTGTTGGTGATATTTTTAGCGATAAGATTAAATTTGCGTACGATAACTTACCACCTGAAATATTAGAACGCTTTCCACTCAAAACGAATAATGGAACTGAGATGGAGTTCGCCCATAATGGTTCTAAAATTTCAGTGGCCACATCATTCCGTGGCGGTACCATGCACCGCTTGCTTATTTCTGAATACGGTAAAATTTGCGCACAGTCACCAGGTAAAGCAAAAGAAGTGCGCACGGGTTCATTGCCTGCAGTACCGACTACAGGTATTTGCGTTATTGAGTCTACAGCTGAAGGTCGTGGTGGTGACTTCTTTGATAAGGTTCAGATCGCACAGAAGAACTTTGCTTCACGCAAAAAACTTACGCCAAAAGATTTCAGACTACATTTTTATGGTTGGTGGGAAGAACCTAAGTACCGTATTGACTCAACTGAAGTCATTATTTCTAAAAAAGATCATAATATTTTTGATCACATTGAAATTGTTGTATCCAGAAACTTAGGCAAGAAGATCAAAATTGATCCTGATCAACGTGCTTGGTATGTATCGACACGTGATAATGATCTATCTGGTGATCAAGCTTTGATGTGGCAAGAGTATCCCTCATTTCCTGATGAAGCATTTCAGGTCAGTACAGAAGGGAACTACTACGCAAAAGATATGCTTGAGTTGCGTAAACGTAGTGGTATTGCTCAAATTGAAGTTTTAGATGTACCTACGTGTACGTTTTGGGATATTGGCAACCATGATGGTTGTGCAATTTGGTTTCATCAAATGATGAATCAGCAAGATCGCTTTATTGATTATGAAGAAGATCATTTTCAAGATTTACGTCATTACGTGAAACTGATTAAAGATAAACCTTATATCTATCATACTCATTATTTACCGCACGATGCAGCACATCAAAGGCTTGGCGATTACAACAAGTCAGTATTAGAAATGCTTGAGGAATTATTACCTGGTCATAATTTTGTGGTCATTCCACGTATTACGTTACTCACAACTGGTATTCAACAGACTCGCAGACATTTAAAGAATGCTTGGTTTGATGAAGAACGATGCAAACTGGGTATCGAACGGATCGAAGGCTATAAAAAGAAATTTAACCAACAAGCCAATATGTTTATTGATCAGCCTGATAAATCCAATGGTTGCTCAGAAGGTGCAGATGCACTTAGACAGTGGGCACAGGCTAAAGATGCAGGTTTGCTTGGTGATTACGTCTATACGGCTAGTCTTACTGGTATGAATCAAGGTACAACACATCAAAATCAACATGGTTATGTCGAAGCACCTCCGACAGATTGGCGTTTATAAGGAAAAGCTATGTTTACTCAAGAAGATACAGCTACAAGTGAGCAGATTAGCGATGATGATACGCTCAGTCTGGAAGAATTAACGGAGATCATGCACGAAATTGAGGAACAACCTCATTGGCGTCACATCGCAGATAAAGAGATGGATTATGCAGATGGCAATCAATTAGATACAGATTTGCTTAACCGTATGCAACAGATCGGTATTCCACCTGCAGTAGAGGACAGAATCAGTCCAGCTTTATTGTCGATTATGGGTTATGAGCTACAGACTCGTACTGATTGGCGTGTAAAAGCTAATGGTGAGACTGGCGGTGATGATGTTGCCGATGCCTTGAACTACAAGTTAAATCAAGCTGAACGTTTATCTAAAGCAGATAAAGCGTGTAGTGATGCTTTTCGTCCTCAAATTTCATGTGGTTTGGGATGGGTTGAGGTAAAGCGTGAGCAAGACCCATTTAAATATCCTTATCGTTGTGTTGTAGTTCATCGTAATGAGATTCATTGGGATATGAAGTCTACAGAACCAGACTTATCTGATGCACGTTGGTTACGTCGTACTCGTTGGGTTCATCCTAAACGATTGATGAGTGCTTTCCCTGAACACAAGGAGCTAATCCAAACAGTTGGTCGTTATGGTGGTTCATGGTGGCAACAACCTGATGTGCTGGATGGTGGAGCAAGTACAGGCTTACAAAATGCTTGGCTTGATGCACGTTCATGGACGATAAGTGAAAACTACTGGTATAACCCGACATCTAAAGAGATAAATGTTACTGAGGTTTGGTACCGTCGTTGGATTCGTGTACCAGTTTTAAAGTTCAGTGATGGTCGTATCGTTGAGTATGACGCCAATAATATGGCTCATGACTTAGCAATTTATCAAGGTGTTGCACGTGTAGAGCAGGCTACCATATCAAAGTTGCGTCGTTCATATTGGCTTGGACCACACCTTTTACATGATAGTCCTTCACCATATTCACATCATTATTTCCCTTATGTACCTTTTTTTGGGTTCCGTGAAGATAATACTGGCATACCGTATGGCTTTGTTCGTGGCATGAAGTACAGTCAGGATAGTATCAATTCAGGTATTTCTAAACTGCGTTGGGGCATGAGTGTTACACGTGTTGAGCGTACCAAAGGTGCAGTGGCGATGACAGACGAACAATTACGTCGTCAAGTTGCACGTCCTGATGCTGATATTGTATTGGATGCAGCACATATGGCTAGACCTGGTGCAAGATTCGATATTAAACGTGACTATGAATTATCACAGCAACATTTCCAACTGATTAGTGATAATCGTGCTGCTATTGAGCAAGTAAGCAATATTACTTCTGGGTTCCAAGGTAAAAAAGGTAATGCTACTTCTGGAAAACAAGAACAGTTACAGATCGAACAGTCAAACCAGACCTTAATGAAGATGATGGATAATTTCCGTGAGGGACGTACCCTCATGGGAGAAATGCTACTATCAATGATCGTTGAGGATATGGGTACTCAGCAACAGACTATCATTATTGAAGGTGATGCAGTACGTGAGGATCGTACAGTTGTTATCAATAAACCCGAGGTTGATGAACATGGTTATCCTTATGTTAGTAATGATGTTCAACGTACACGCTTGAAAGTTGTACTTGATGATGTTCCAAGCACCAGCACATTCCGAGAGCAACAGCTTAATGCCTTGTCTGAGATTGTTAAATCCTTACCTCAAGAGGTTCAAGTTGCAGTATTGCCTTATGTGATGGCATTGACTGACATTCCATTCAAGAAAGATATTATTGAATCTATTCGTCAAGCTACACAGGCACCGACACCAGAACAAGTGGAACAACAAATTAAAGAAGCTGTTGATAAAGCACTTGCCGATGCTGGTATTGATCTAAAACGTCGAGAGCTTGAACTTAAAGAGCGTAAGGCAGATAGTGAAATTAAAGAGATTGATGCACGCTCTGTACAGATTGGTGTACAAGCAGCTTATTCTGCTATGCAAGCTGGAGCACAGGTTGCACAAATGCCACAAATTGCACCGATTGCTGATGTAGTTATGCAAGGTGCAGGTTATCAACGTCCTGATCCTATGGGTGATGATCCTAATTTCCCAACAGCAGAGCAGACTGCAGCACGCAATATTCGTAGTCCGTACATTGAGGGTGAAGGAGCACAGGTTGGCAGTGAGCAATTGCCAATGGTTCAACAGAATACCAGCCCGATGAACCCACCAGTACCACAGCAAGGTTCAACAGGAATGCAGGGTATAGAAACAGCTCGAACTACCGATAACTTACAATAGAATCTACTACCCCCTATAAGGTTTTATTGAAAACTAACCACCGAATAAGATGGATTGTTCCTATTTTATTTGGTGGTAGCGCATGAGTAATACTTCATTTAATTTTTTAACGGATTATTTTGTTACACAGTTAGAAAACAGTTCTATTGATCTGTTAGATACTGACATTTCTGTACGATTGGTAGCAACAAACCATTCAAAAAATGGAAATAATTTATTAACTAAATACGATTACGATGTTAATAAATTATCAGAAGATTTCTTGTTATCAGATAAGTTGTTGCTTGAAAATAAAAAAATATTACCTAATGGAGTGTTTGATGCAGATGATTGTAAGTTTTTAAAACCACTTAAAGATAATCTAAATTGCAAAATTATTGCAATTATCGGTATTGAAGAAAAAACGCAAAAGATTATATTTGTTATTCAAAATTCAAATGGACTTCCTTGTTATATCAATGGAGAAAATATTAAAATAACATGGGATAATTGTTCGAATCGAATATTCCAAGATGATTTATTAATCCCCCTTGTAAGGCAAGAGTAATTTTCATTGTTCACAGATACTAAGGCAGTCGAATCGGCTGTCTTTTTATTTGAGGATTAAGCGAATGCCTAATAACAACCAACAACACTGTATGACTTTTAAAATTAATGAAGATGGTAGTCACAATGCTGCTGAGATTGCAGGTTTTGTTAAGGCAGATTCATGGGATGTTAATGGTGATAAATTAACATTATTTAATTTAGTTTTAGTGGGTAAAGCACAATTCTCAGTAATAGCTGGCGAAGATATTATTATTTCTGGTCTGAATACTGAACAGCAAATTGAGCAAGAAATTCAATCTAAAAACTTAAATGCCCCACGCTTAACACCAGATCATATTGATTCTAAAATTAAAGCAGTTGAATACATCCTACCTCGTGACGTGTGCAAGCGCGATAATGGTGTAGAAGTTTTTGATGCACCGCTTCCACTACAGACATTAACATTCTGTATTCTTACATTAGAGAATGGATTTACAGTTACTGGTGAATCGGCATGTGTAAGTCCTGAAAATTTCGATGCTTAAATTGGGAAGAAAATTGCCTATGACAATGCTCGTGAAAAGATTTGGTTATTAGAAGGTTATTTGTTGAAAGAAAAACTATACCAACAACCAGTTCATGAGGTATTAAAAGGCGATGCTAGTAATGTGAAGTCATTTGAGCCTGAATACGATAATCAAGTGCATAGTGTGGGTGGTGATTGCATCCACCGTTCTAAATTATTAAATAACCGTGAAAATGCATATTTGCTTACTCAATTACTAACCACGACAAATATCAGTAATGATCTTCGTGAAAAAGCTGAAACCAAAATGACTGCATTATTAGATGAATTGATTTAAACCCATCGAATTCGAGACCTTTAAACCAGCATCAATATGCTGGTTTTTTATTTCTTGATTTTCCATTCAACGGCATGATTTCCATTGTCGCAATCATGGCTCACACATTCACCTTTGTGATTCACCTGAATTACACCACAACCTTCACAAATAACATTTGCTAGATAGTTCGGCTTACATTCATTGATAAACCCATTACTCATTCCATATTGCTTGGCGCATTGAGCACAATATTCTGCCATTAATCCTACCCCCTGTAAGGTTTTTTTAATACTAATTATAACTTTTAAAATTTACTCATCAAATTTGAGTGATTTTAATATGAGAAACAGAGCCAGAAAAGAAAATCCTACATCTAGACAAAGCTCACTTAATTATGAAAGAAATCGTACTTATGTAAGTGCTAAGTTATTTGAAAAACATAGAGATATTGAAGGGTTTTTGGTCTTATTAAAAGAACGATTACAATCTCGTGAATTAAGTGTGAAGCAGCTTCAAATTGCTTTGGGGTTTAATAAAAAAGTTATTTACTCTTGGCTGAGAGGAGAGAAAAAACCTTCCCAAAAATATCAAGTTCTTGTCTGTGAATACCTTGATATTCCTTACCACAAACTAGCATTAACACCAAATGATCAGGGCGATTATCCATCTGGAATTCGAGTTTGTACTGTATGTGGGAAAGAGTTTGCATTGTTTAAAAAAGTGAACTCTGGGCGAATGAAATGTAACTGTTGTGTGTAGCTTTTTATTGAGGCAAATAAGTAAATATTTCTTACCCCCTGTAAGGCTAACGCCATTTTATCCAAATCCTAGACACTTGTCTCATGTTGAGCAATCAACAGCTAAACGCTAGATAACTCTAGCCATTCGCCTTTGCGGTCACAGCGATAAGTGATAGGACAGACATGGATATTACAGAGCAACAAAATGAGTTGATTGAAGCTAACGGTGGTAAAGCATCACCTGAACTTGCAGCGCAGCTTTTAGAGCAAGCGTTAAATGGCGATACCGCAAATGCGGAAAATGGTAGTCAGCCAGCAACTACCCAAGTTACAGAAGAAAATACCCCAAAAGTTGAAGGTCAAGACGGTACGCATGAGGAGCATAGCTCCGCAAGAGCTGATACACAACAAGCACAACAGCAACAACAGGTCGATGAAAGCCAGTTAAATGCTGAAAATGCTGTGATCTTAGCTAAAGACGGAAAACACACCATTCCCTATGACAAGTTAGTGGAAGCACGTAACGGTGAAAAGGAATGGAAGCAAAAGTTTGATGAAGCTCAACAACAGTTGGCACAACTTCAAGCTGATGCACAGGAACGTAAAGATAACGGACAGGCTCCAACTACACAGGACAACCAAGCAAATATCGCACAACAAGCGATTGATCAGGGTGTAGACCCTGCAATCTTTGGGGATTTTAGCGAGAAAGATTTGGCTGCTGGTATTCAGAAACTTGTTAATTCACAGGTTTCAACTTTGGTGCAACAGCAATTACAAACTGCTTTAGCTCCAATTCAGCAACAACAGCAGGTCAGTGTAGAGCAAGCCCATTTTAACGAAATCTTTACAGCACACCCAGATGCAGAATCTATTGTTGAATCGAAAGAATTTAATGATTGGAAGAATGCACAACCAAGTTTTCTGAAAGATGCGTATGAAACAGTTTTGGATAAAGGTTCAGCTGCTCAGGTGGTAGAACTTCTAGGATTGTATAAGTCGAATACCCAATCAGGTCAACAAGCTGCTCAACCTGCCAATGATGCAGTAAAGGCAGTAGCGCAAAAAGCTGTGAGTCAGGCTCAAACACCACCACCGAACAGTCTGAGTGATTTGCCTGCTGGTAGTCCTGCTGGTGTTTCTCGTGATGAGCGTTTGGCAGCAATGTCGCCAGCGCAACTTGCAGAGGAAATGCAAGGATGGACACCCGACCAAGTGGAGCAATTTCTCAATAGACGTGTTTAAACATACGTGATGAGAGTATTTGAAACATGACTACTAAAACTAACGCAAGTTATGGCGATAAGACCAATTTAGTTACCCAAGCGGTAGGTCTGTTCGCTACACACATGAATCGTAACAGCACCTTAAACCTATTGGCTGGGAAAATGCCTAAGGGCGAAGCAGGTGCGGAAGCGACTCTCCGTAAACAAACCACATCCCATATGCCTATTGTTCGTGTTCAGGACTTAGGAAAAGGGCGTGGTGATGAAGTGACATTCCACTTACTAAATCCAGTCGGTGCATATCCAATTATGGGTAGTGCGTATGCTGAAGGTCGTGGTGTGGGGATGTCTTTGAATGAAGATCGCCTACGTGTGAACCAAGCTCGTTTCCCTGTTGATTTGGGTAACGTGATGTCACAGATTCGTAGCCCAGCTGATTTGCGAAAACTTGGTCGTCCAGTCGCTCAGAACTTGATGGATCGCTATTGTGATCAGTCATTACTGGTGCATATGGCTGGTGCACGTGGTTCTCATAACAACATTGAATGGGTTATTCCTAAAGATAATCATAAAAACTTCAATGAAATCATGGTGAACCGTGTTAAAGCACCAACTAAAAACCGTCACTATGTTGTTGATGGTTCTGGTGTGCAGGGCGTTAAAAGCAATGCAGGTGATTTTGATATTGCAACAACTGATCTATTTACTATGGATACAGTTGATTCAATGAAAACTGTTCTGGATCAAATTGCTTTACCACCACCTATTTGTAAGTTTGAAGGTGATGTTGCTGCGGAAGATTCACCATTACGTGTATGGCTTGTATCGCCAGCACAGTACAACAAATTTGCTGCTCAACCAGGTTTCCGTTCTTTCCAATCATCTGCATTTGCACGAGCAAGTCAGGCAAAACAACATCCGCTTTTCTTAGGTGATGTAGGTTTATGGAACGGATTTATTATTCGAAAAATGCCACGTCCGATTCGTTTCTATGCAGGTGACACAATTAAATATTGTGCTTCGCATGACAGTGAAACTGAATCAGATTTAATCGTGCCATCAAGCTTTGGTACAAGCTTTGCGGTTGATCGTTCTATTATTTTGGGTGGTCAAGCAATTGCGGAAGCAATGGCTGCAAGTGATAAGTCTGGTGTGCCTTTCTTCTGGTCTGAAAAAGACCTTGATCATGGCGATAAATGGGAATTATTGATCGGTGCCATTCGTGGTACATCAAAAATCCGTTTCGCTGTTGATACTGGTGAGCGTACAGAATTTACCGACTATGGTGTAACTGTTGTCGATACCGCTGTGCCAATCATTGGTGCTAATCAGTAATTGTTTAGGGTATGTCCAGTTATGGGCATACCTCATCTTATTCTAATCCTTGGAGATTTTTAAAATGGCGACAATTAAGAAGAAGCCTAGTGGTTATGGTCAGTTTGGTGGATTCTCACCATATGGCAATGTTACAGCGTTAGCATTTTTTCTTGCCACGAATGCTTCAGGTGCTGTAATTGATTCTGATTCAACTGCTGCAGTAGCAAGTGGTGATGTTATTGATTTAGGTGAACTACCAGAAGGTATGCGCCTTGATGATGCTCAAATCCTGATTAAAACAGGTATGACAGCCACCGTTACAGGTTCACTTGGCTTTAAGTATGTTGATGGTGATAGTACAGAAGTACCACAAGATGCAGCTTACTTCATGAGCAATGGCGACCTTGCAACAGCAGGTCGATTACGTGCTAATACAGGTAAATTGGTAACCTTGCCTAAGGCTGCACGATTGATTTTAACCACTGGTGGTGCAGCGAATGCCAAGGCAAGCGACATCAAGGTTATTGTCAGTGGTGAATTGACAGGTCCTCGTTAATGTTTTGATGGTGTAGGTTTTAGACAGACCTACACCATTCTTTTTATTTTTTAACTTATTACGGTGATAAGATGAAAACGATTGCAATAGCGATGATGTGTCATGCAATTAATGCTGCATATTGCCAATCAATGGGTGATGATAGTCAACCTACTTGGGATGACACACCAGAATCACATAAACAAAGTTTGATTGCTGGCGTTGAAATGCATTTGGCAAATCCTGATGCCACGCCTGAACAGTCTCATGAGTCTTGGTATAAGGTCAAAGAAGCTGAGGGCTGGAAGTATGGTGAAGTAAAAGATATGGAGAAAAAAGAACATCCATGTTTTTTACCTTATGAAGAATTACCAGATGAACAAAAGGCAAAGGATTATTTATTCCGTACAACGGTGCATTTGGTTAAGCACTTGCCTGATCCTGAAGATTACTTGGCATTGAGTGCGGAAGTTGTGAATCTACGCCAAAAGGTTGAGCATCAAAAAAGTGTTGCAATTAATACAGCGACAATCACCCCAACCAATGTTGTTCAAAAATCTGCTGGTGTGTCAATTCAGTATATTGGAAATAAATCTCTATATACTGACCACTTATACGAATCAGCTTTAACCTTTGAACAAGGTCAAGTGCGATCAATTCCAAGTGATTTGGCAACCAAGTTTTTAAAACATCCTGAGTTTACTCGTTATGAGGGTGAGCCTGAATCCATTTCTGGTGAATCTACTGAGCAAGGCTTAGATGATGATACGTCAAGTATTCTCAATCGCTCTAAAGAAAAACAGCAAGAAGAAATTGATAAAGAAAATCAGGTTCTTGATGAAATTGAAACAATTGGAAAAATGACAAAGGCTGGTTTGGTTCAATATGCTTTAGAAAAGTATGAGCAGAAACTTAGCCCACAAAAGAATCTTGATGAATTGAAAGAATCAGTTACTCAAATGATTCACCAATATGGGGTTGTGTAATGCAGCTAAATGACCTAATAAGCCGTTTTCGTACACTGGCCAACGATAAAGTAGAACCATATTTTATTGATGATGCCAGTGTCATTGATTGGCTTAATGATGCCGTAAGTGAAGCGTGTATCCGTGGTCGTTTATTGCATGAATCCCAAAACAATGATGTTTGTAAGATTAATATATTGATTGGTTCATCTCGTTATCAGTTACATGAATCGTTATACGAATTGACTCGAGTGTGGTTCCAGCCGAGTGATGGAACAAAAGGGCAATACTTGACTTTAATGTCAGCTGAATTACTCGATCATTATTATGATGGTGAGAATTGGCGAGTGAAACAGGGTAAACCTGAACACATTATTCAGGATGATACAGGTATTCGTCTTGTTCCAATTCCTGATGTAGGCGGTGAATTACAATTGGAAGGCTATCGTGTGCCATTGTCACCAATGGAAAGTGATACTGATATTCCAGAAATTAACCAAATTCACCATGTTCAATTGATTCAGTGGGTACTACACCAAGCGTTTAAGGTACCAGATGCAGAATTCTTTGATCCAAATCGGTCAGCATTAGCAGAGCAGGAATTTACAGATTATTTCGGTATTCGTCCTGATAGTGATTTGCGACGCATTACTCGTGAGGATATACCGCATAACGTTATTCCATTCATGCCATGACTTGCTTGTGACATAAGCACCCCTGTAAGGCTAAAGCTTTTCAGGGGTTTTTTACATAATGATCTTACTTATTTTATTTAATCATGCACAAAGATGGGCAAACGTACAATTGATTTAAAGACCGAAGATACGCTTTACATTGGCGGTGCCAAAGTTCAATTGATCAAAAAATCAGGACAATTGGCTCGAATTTGTGTTGAAGCAGATAATCACATTGAAATTAAACATGAGCGCATGAGTGCTTCCGATTCAGCTACGGAGACTCAAGCACATGGCAAACACACTCTATGACGAAGCACGTAAAGGCTACCTGGAAGGTCAATTTAACTGGCTAACCGACACAGTAAAAGTGCTTCTGGTTAGTACATCGGCATATACCGTCAATGCGTCCACTCACAAATTCCTTTCTGATATTTCAGGTTCTGCACGTATTGCAGGTCCAGTCACGCTGACAGGCAAAACCACGGCAGGTGGTGCAGCCGATGCTAATGATGCAACATTCACTGCTGTATCTGGTGGGGCAATTGGTGCCATTGTGATTTATGTGGATACAGGATCAGAAGCAACCAGTCCATTACTAGCTTTCTTGGATACTGCAACAGGCTTACCTATAACGCCAAATGGCGGTGACATTATTATTACCTGGGACAACGGAACTAATAAGATCTACAAGGTATAAGTCCAATTATCACAAGTGCCTACGGTTCAAGTGGGCTTTTGGAGTATCTAAATGTCCGAAAACATACCAGAAGCTATTGTGGTCACAATGGATAGCGCAGCAAAGCCACCACCAATCGTGGTCAAAATGGATTCCATTGCGCCACAACCAATAGTCATGGGCGGTATTAATCCGCAACATGACTGGCTCACTTTGATTAACTCTGCACCCTTCCAAATGTTCTGTTGTGAAACACGTGCCCAGGGCGAACAGGGTTCACACAACATTGAGGACTGGATTAAACAGGCCATTGAGCCCGAAGTCCTATCCGATGAAAGCAAGCTGTTTAATGAATTTGAAGCCTGGCATACAGCAAAAGGATATTGGCCAAACGAAACGGTATATGGTGAGCTGAAATGAGTGGTCCGGTAAAGTGGTTTACTTTTGAAGATTTTGGCGCACCTGAGCTCAATAATCAACAAGGCGACTTGATTAATGTTCTTGACGCGTGTTTGATCACAGGTTTAGGTGTGCAAACAATCCATTCAATTACGATTGAAAACGGGGTGGCTGTAGCAACATTTAATTCAGCGCACAGGTTAAACCAATTTCAAGTCGTGGAGCTATCAGGTGCGTCATCAAACATACTAAATGCTGAGTTTAAAATTCTCGGCTTAACATTCAATACTATTGAGTTCTTAGTTGATCTGCCCGATCAGGTGATTGCTGAAAACATTTCGTGCCGACTCGCACCGCTTGGTTGGTCTAAGCTTTTTAATGGGAATCAAAAAGCGGTATATCAAGCAAAAAATAGTGAGCGTAATCCTTATTTTTTCCGCATTGATGATAACCGAGATACTGCATACAGCGCATCCTATGCAAAATTTGCAAAAGTCGGGATTTTAGAATCATGCAATGACATTGATGACTTAACTGGTGTGCAAGCTCCGTTTGATCCTGGAAACCCAAATAAGAACTGGACTTCAACGGGTTCTGGCTCAACAGTGATAAGTGGCTGGTTTAAATGGTACTACGCAGTAGCAAATAATGCTGCAACCAGCACAGGCATATATGAGTCATATGGTGTGACTTCCGGTGCTCGCGAGTGGTTACTGGTTGGTGATGATGATACTTTTTACATCTTGCCCAACTTCACCGTTGGTGGCAACGGTTACTCACTATATGGTTTCGGTGTTGTGGAAAACCCTAATATTGGGAATTTTTTACCATTTTTGTCAGCAAGTAATCGAAACTTTAGTGCCGGTACAGCACTTAGTATAACAAGTGCGCTCGGTTCACTTTCAGATTTGGCGATGATAAAAAATGACAGTAATGCTTATCAAAACACAGTGTTCGGTTCTGTGAAGTTGCCGTTCGGTATTGCTTCTGCTGGATCATACAACACATTCAAGCATGGGAACGGTTACGATTTTCTGTTCGGCCCATTTTATATGATAGATAACGAAAACAGTTTCGTTGGTGAATTCCCAATTTTACTTTGTTCGCTCTATCAAAACGCAAACATTGCAGACAGAGTGCCAATTATTGACAATGGTCGCGCACTTATGAAGTTGACATTCAGACCAGACAGGAACTTGACAGGTCGCCTATGGTTTGACCTCGGAGGTGTGAATTGATTATTCGATTAATTCAGAAAAATCCCAAGCGTGCAACCATGCTGGTTAAAGGTGTGACATTTAAACTTGGCTCACCTACATCCTGTCGAGTCCGTATGTACAATCGAAGTACAGGTGAGCTTTTAAGCGAAACAATATCTAAATCAAACGGAAGTTATATTTTGTTTGCTGTGCAACATACTGAAAACTATATTATTGCTTTAGACCGAGATAATGAGTTGGAATTAGCAACACTAGATAATTTGAGGTAAGGATGCCACAAAATAATCAATCAAAATACAATGCTGTTTTGAGTTTTGATCAACCCTTAAAAGTTTCATCAAAATATAATATTGTTCTGAGTTTTGATGAAAAAGGCTCCGGTGAACAACAAAACATAGGCGGTATAGGGTCGGTTCTTTTTGCATCAGGTCAACCTAACATTTACAATAGGAATAGTACAATTTCACCAACAGGTTGGTGGTCCAATGCGTTTGGTTCCCCCAATTTAAAGCTGTTCCATAAGTTTGTTAAGCCTGGCGGATTGAATGCCACGCGTTATGGCCAATTCACCATTATCAACAAAAACCGTTATGTACGGCCTGGTGGGTATGCTGCAACATTATATGGTAAGCCGTTAGTCGATAACCGTTTAAACTATATTCGACTATCTGGCATCAATAGTTTTGTGTCAGGTGAAGCGAAGGCAGCAAACCTACGTCGTTATGTTGCACCACAGGGTTTGGGTCAGACAGCATTTGGCTCAATTAAGATTGAGAACAAACTACGTTACTTGCGCACTACTGGTCGGGATAGTCTGGTATTTGGTCAGTTAAAGATCCAGAGCCTACGCACATATATCCCTACAGCTGGTTTGGGGAGCTTTGCTGCAGGTCGTGCTCGTATCAGCTTTAACCTGCAAAAAGCAACCGTGAAGCAGGAGAATGTATCAACCCTTTGGGGTGCTAAAACCTTTGTTGCTTTCGGCTTACGTTATGTAGAAGCCAATAGCACTTTTGATATGGCCAGATATGGTAAAGCCTGGATTGAATATAATCCGCGCTATATTGAGCCACGCGGTCTATTTCAGCAATTCCCATCCAATCACCAGATCGGCATGTCACGTTCTGTCGGTATGCTCGGGCATGATTCAGCGAGATTTGGTAGCCGGATTATTCCTGAAAATCAAACCTTACTTCCGTCAGGATTCAGCACTATTTTCGGTGAAACCGAAATTTATAACTTTGTGCAGCATATCTATCTGAAAGGATTTCTAACTGCAGGTGAAACGCACGATCAGCGTTGGGGTCGGCAAAAGGTATTTAATAGTACACAGTACCTTGCACCATTCCATTACGATCAGGACAAGACTACTGGTAAGTGGCAATATGAGGACTACACCACTAAAGAACCGTTACAGATATTTAATCGCAATCGCAGGGTACCGACTTTTGGTACCTTGATGCAGAAATTTGGTTATGCAGATATTGTTAATGGTGCACGTACTATACATCCGGTAGGTTTAGCATCACCGATTGAGGTTGAAGTAACTAAAACCATGGTGGCCGATGGTATTCGTCCATTCAGAATACCAAGCATTGAGCCGCCACATTTCAGCAACAACCATATTGTCTGGCTCAGTGGGAAGCGGTATAGCATTTCTGGCAGCCTATTTGAGCTATTTGGTATACCGCATGTCGAGAACACACGTCGCATCTATCGCTTTATTAGCCTGGGGCAGCAGTCCTTATTTGGCCTACCTATGGTATCCCATGCAATACGCAATATCCGTATCCCGGCAGATTACTCGATTGCAGCACCGGTAATCCCGATGCCAGAGGTTAAACACGGCATTCGATATGTTGAAGCACATGGAATTGATAGTGTGCGCTATGGTGCGGCATTTATTGAGGAACGCTTTACCAAAATATACCCACGCTGGATTGCGGTGGATCGTGTCGGTGAACCGCAGATACGAAATAAAACGCCACAGCTGAGGGCGCGTGGTATTGCTATGGACGAATACGGACAGGCATATATCGGTCTGTACACCCGGCCCTTATATGTTAATGGGCTGAATGCTCAGATTTTTGGCCGTACTACGGTTGCAGATCGAAAACAAATAGTAGATTTTAGAAATTATGGTGTGGCCATCCCTGAATTTACCAAGACACATAAAATTGAGGAAATCGGTGCAGGGAATTATCTACCTAAACGAATTTCACCCGATGGTATGTGGACTGATAACTTCCCAAAAAAAGGTGCTGAGAAACGGCACACAGTACGTCAAAACGTACTGTCACCTATTCACGAAAAACCAATGACGCTATATGGTACCGCAGTCGTGACGGCCAACACTATTCGCGTTGAGCCAGGATATTATGACCGCTTATATGGCAATCCACGTGTCGAGCATAAGAATCGCCGCGTGTATGTCGAAGAATGGAAAGAAAATTTAGTACCACCAAAACCACGTACTTCACCATTGACTATTTGGGTCACGGATAAACCACCGGAACAGGCAATTAGAAACCATCCACCACAGCAACTACCGTTACATCACATTGATGGTTATAGAGTGCCAGGTAAGGATAGACCAGGTATTGCTTTGGGTGTGCCAAGGATTAGCCATTATCACCAACGTGTATCTGCAGCGTTTGGTAGTCAGTTAAAGATAGGGGAGCATCGCGTATGGCTGCAAAGCAGCTTTATCCTTCCTAAGGGATTTAACAATATGCGTATGGGGCAATTGGGGCCGATTGGTACGCAGTACGTTTCCTTTATACGACCACCATTATTCACATTGTTTGGATCGGCAGAAATTGAACATATCGAGCCGCGCATTATGCCGCAACCAAAAGGGTTTAATTTATCTGAATTGGGCAAGCCTGCTATTGATCACTTCCATCGTGAAATCAAAATGCCTGGCTTGCTGTCACAGTCTATGGGTACACGATTAAATGGCGATACACCGTATATGTGGAAAGGCTTACGTGTCGGTGCGCATGTGCCTTTTGTTATGGGTGGCGGTGTGATGAGCCGTTACGGTAGCGCATGGATCAGTGATCGGGTGCGTGAAATACGCCCTGTAGGTTTAGACAGTGCATTGGTGGCTATTTATGATCGGGATAACTTTCAGGGTCGCTTACAAGTCTGGATGCGAAAATTTGAACCAGCCATCCCTAAACAGACAGTTCATGTCAGTGGATTGAGTTCGCTTGCGATTGGCATACCAGATATTAAACCTGCCGTACATTACATCCGGCCAGATGGTAATAGTGACAACTTCCGTAAAGGAGGCGGTCTTTTTTAAATAGTTGTGAGCAAAGAACATGCACGAACCAAAATCCTATGGCCTGTTTAGCTATGGTGAACCTTTAACGGATCAGGACCAGGCTTTTATTGACCACTGCGCCAAAAAGCTCACAAACTTTAAGTCCATATCCAATCTGGAAAGCCTGAAATATACCAGGATTCTACCGGATGGCGGCAGCGTCATCCTGACGGATAGTGGTGGTGTTTTTCGAGCCATAGCATTTAAACCAAGTACAAGGACCACAGCCACACAAGAGGACGGCTTCACGCACCTGGAAATCCCTTTTCTGTTTTCCGGTATTGTGCTGAACGCTATTTCTCAAGACGATTCTGGTATCGGCATTCGATTCAGTAATGAAACACGGCGCAGAATGACCAACTATGAAGGTATGGGGCCAGATTATCTGGATATGCAGCGATTCCGTTGTACCTATGCACCTGATTTTCAAATGTTCATTCCTGAAATACTGCGTAATCGACCCGGACGAACAGAACACAGTCAGTATCAACAGCAACACGCAACCTGGTATAGCGGCAGTATGGCCCAGGTAATACAGATTGTTGGAGCATACGGCCGTCAGGATTTCGAGAAGCTACCACAAGAGGATCTATACGAGCAGCTGCGTTATACCTTGCCTTTTGAAGTGAGCGAAAAGATCCTGCCAGAAATCGAAAACTGCTGCTTGCCTGGATACACTGGCCGAGCACCGATCAATGGACAGTATCAATACAACTTTCAATTTAATGATACCGACCTGGTAGCATTTGATGAGAAGCGTGAGCCATGGTTAATCAAGATTAATAATGTCGGGATATGGGCAATGCCTTTGCCATTGGTACCAGCAACGACGACTACAGCCTTCCGTGAGTATATTGAAACTATTGGGGATAATGAGATTGAGAAAATCCTGAATCGCTTTGGCGGTATGCCAAGCGGTGAGGGCTTTCCGTTGGGTGCAGAGTTTTATCGGTGGGTACGTGCCGGTGCGATTATCCGTTTAGGTGATACAGGTAAATTCTTTCAATATTCAGCTTATTCCTCCGCATGTGGCTGGAGTAGTAATCTGGATTGTACCGAAGCGATAAACACCTGTTTTGACTATTCAGATGATGGTTTCTGCTATGGCTATACTTTTATGATTCGCTTTCAGATGCTTTCGGCTGAGAATCGTGGCTGGGCCAAAAGTAAGCAGGTATCACAAGATTGGTCCACGTATGAACGCAACTTATTAAGTGAATATCTATCTAAGCTATTCAACGCATTAAAAGAAAGCACTGAACCTGGTCAACTTGTATCGATCCGTTACAAACTCAGACGTGTCGATGAATCTGAAATTATGGACCGGGCGCGTAGTCAAGATGGTGCGGCTGATATTGAGTATTGGGATAACTTGCACCTTGATCCAATCGCTCAGGGTAAAGCGAACCTAGCCATCACCAATGATGGTTACTTGCATGAAGGACGGCGCATAAAACTGCCTGAACCATTTGAAGGTGGCTGTGTTTCCATGAACTTTAAGCCTTTAGGTGATAAAGATACCTACCCATATATTGATACCATAATTTTTGCCTATTACATTGGTGACACCTTAAAGGTGATTAAGAACTATCGGGATGACCGCAAGTTTACAGAGAAAACGATTTCCAATTTTGAAGAAAGCATGATTGTTGGTAATTGGGAAGAAAAACGCCTGACAGGTGGTGTTTATAATGGCGGTGATTATTACTCCACAGATTTTGACGATCGCAAAGAGATTCCAACATATGTGCACACTACGACGATTGAAGGTAAAGATCAGGGGTGGGGTAAACCTTTTGCTAACTTTGGTTTTTACGGATCTACCGAAGGTATATTGACACGTAGACGCTATTACACCCATAAGCGCACAGAGCAAAGCACCGGCAATATTGGGATGCGTCAGGGCTTTATCATTCCCTATCTTAACCGCAATATAAGCTTTTACGGCCATCAGGAATGGCATGATCAAGGATCTTATCGGGAAACACTGCGCCAATATGGAATAACTGATCCCAATTCCTATGGCTTCTGGACCTATGATTTTTCCTGGCATTGGGTCACGATTGAACGCACCATGCCGCGTAATGGTAGACCGTGGCCGGTAGATAGTTTTCCGGTCTGGGCCGAAATCTATTATTACAAAACAGCGGAAAATTCAGACTTTGCCGATTATGGTGATTGGATCGGTGGATTACCTGCAGACGTATCCAATATCGTACACCCTCCAAATGGAATCAACCTTATTTCCTATGGGGGCGAACCTCCACCAGTAGAGGAATACACTATCAACAAGGACGGTGGCCGAGAAAACTTTTATAACATGGGGTGTTCGGTGATGGATCGTGCGGTGAAACTACATGATCAACCGCATACCGCTGATTTCTATTCACTCTCTCCTAATCCAAATGGAACAGTGGTTTATCAGGATGCTTGTAAGGTTGTCTTTGGTGATGCTGAATATGCCAATATCTCTTTAAAGAATCTGGCTGGCCAAAACTATCGCTTTGGTTACACCAGATTAAATGAAACTCATATATCCAAGGCTTTTATTGGTGTGATTAACGAATAGGGGGCCGTATGGCTACAAAAAAAATACCGGCCTTTCTTGGAATCAATAACGTCAAGGAAGATGCTGCACTTGAAATCAAGGGTGATTCACCTGGCTTGTTTGTCCGCGACGCGGTGAATATTAGTTTTAGTGATACTGGTCGGGCAGAACTAGCCAAAACTATGCAGCTGCAAAGCAGCAAGGCTATCCGTGATTTGTGGCAGTCACCCTTACACAAGGAGTGTTTTGCGGCTCTGGATAATCAGTGGGTTAAGGTTAATCCTGATACCTGGGAAACACAGCCATTAACTGAATGTGGTCAAGGGTCCTTGTTTCATATTGTTTTGAATAAACTGGTATGTATGGCTTGTGATAATGGACTTTTCACTTACGATGGTCAGACTGCCAAAAGCCTGACCATTGATACACCAGCTAGACCACAAGTAACGCAGGTCGCTGGGTATAGCTTAGATCAAGGGGATTATAGTTTTGCCATTTCCTGGCTGGTCAATGGGCTTGAATCCGCCTTATCAGAAATTGAAAAAGTGAAGCTGCTAGATAAGAGTGGTGTGCAACTGCAATTGCCGATGTGTCTGGACAGTAATGTAACGCATGTGCGGATCTATATGACCGATCCTGGTGGCGGTGAACTGCGACAGGCGTTTGAATTGCCGATTGACACCATGAGTGTTGATATTCCGGCTTTACCTGAATTGGGCCGGGTTGCGACTTTTCAGTACCTATCTCCAATGAAAAGCGGTAATTTCCTACGTTTATGGCGTGGTCGTTTATGGGTAGTGCGTTCCAATGTGCTGTATTTTTCCGAAGCCATGACTTACCACTTAACAGACGATAGATATAACTTTATCCAGTTTCCGCAGCGAATCCGTTTTATTGAACCTGTAGATGGTGGTATATGGGTGGGTCAGGCTGACCATGTAGTTTTCTTGCGTGGTCAGGACGTGCGCAACATGGCGATAGAGCAAAAGGCGTCACGTGCACCAGTCTATGCAAGCAGTGCCATGTTGCATAGTGATATGGTTAAGTCACTTTCTCAGGGTGGTACATGGTGTGCAGTGTGGCTGGCTGAGAATGGTTTTGTAGTAGGTACCTCAGAAGGACAGTTGGTTGAAATACAGTCTGATGCGATTTGTGGAATTACTGCAAATTCTTGTAGGCTTGTAGGGTTTGATAACCGATTAGTGGCAGTTGTAAATTAGGTTTTATTTACAATACAGGCCATAGCTATGGATGCAAAACTACAGCGCGCTTTAATGAAAGACGCACTCAATGAGAATTTTGACGAAACTAAAGAGGGTATTTTCTTCCCGAAGCATGGCTTTATGCTTTCAGGTGAATACATGGATCGGGTCAATGGTGGCGAAGCGACCTTTACAAAAAACCTGATTCCGAAAGAAGCCTTAATCCATGTGTTAAACGTGGCGATTGGATCTAAAGCAAAACCGGCAGGCTCATATCTAGCATTGTTTAACGGTGCTACTGCGCCGGCAGACAACTGGACAGCTGCCAACTTTGCTGCAACAGCCGGTGAAATCGTTTCACTGACTGAGGGTTATACCAACGCGACACGTCCTCAATTCATTCCTTCCGATTCAACCGATCAAAAATATATCGATAACTTTGGCAGTGTGGCCAGTGTGAATATTGCAACAACTTCACAGGTCAATGTCACTGGTGTGGCTTTACTGACTAATAACCAGCGTGGTGGCACAACCGGTGTGCTTCTTTCAGCCACCAAGTACCCGGCAGCGCGTGTATTCCAGAACGGTGATGTGTTTGAAATCGGTTATCGCATTACTGCAACCTCTTAAAACTTAAAGCACTGGTGAGTTGTCATCAGTGCTTTTTATGGAGCACAGCATGGCGATATATCGTGACGATGCACTTGAAGGCATGGTCTTCTCAGATAGTACTTGGCTGCGGTTAAGGGTTATCGCAGAGGATCGAATTGTTTTTTCAGATTCTAATCTTTCCAGGATCAAGGCTCATTTTGAAGATTCCTTTAGTCTGGCTGATGAAATCACGCAGACCGGTGCCATCTCCACCGCTGTAGATGGGTTTAGCCTATTCGATCAGATCACCGGACAACGTATTGCACGTGGCCTGGTATCCGATCAAGTGAAGCTATTTGATGCAGCCTATCGTTTTACAGCTGAAAATATTGAAGATCAGTTCACCCTAGATGATTTCACCCTGTCCACAACACTGGCATTGAGTACCGATTCCATTCACTTTGTGGAGTCTATTTCTGGTCAGCGATATTCAAGAATCCTGAGCAATGATCAATTTAAACTGACAGATCTGGCAAATACAGTCGCATCTGAGCAGGTCGTTGATAGCATTCTTTTAAGTAACTTCACTCAAGACAAGCTACGTGCTCAAAGTTATTTAATCGATTCGATTAGCTTTGGTGATCAGGATCTATCTAGTGTACAGCTGCACAGTCATGCTATCGATAGCTTACAACTTGGCGACAGCACACAATCCAAACTGACTGGTCAGACAAATAGCAATGATTACTTCTCTATTTATGATGAATTGAAAGACAGTAAAGCATATGGCCAAGCATGGACAGCTAATACAGATACTTGGGCCATGAGCCGCTACATGCCATTTTCTTTTGATGGCTTGACTGTCATTAACGACAAGCTATATGGATGGAATGACAAAGGTGTATTCCTGATGGATAAGCCTGATCATTTAATTCATGGCTTAATCGAAACTGGCAAGTTAGATTTTGGTGATAGTCTGGTACATCCTACAGCGGCTTATCTTGAATATGAAATGAGTGGTAAGGACAAGCAGCTGAGTATTGCTGTTACCTCTACCCAAAGCGGAAATCCTGCAACCTACACCTATATGCTGCCGAATGAGGAAGCTGATCACCTGACCAATGGACGAGTGTTGTTTGGCCGTGGATTACGAGGTCGTCATTTCTCCTTTGCCATTTCTATTGCTGCAACTTCTGCGCAGATTAATGCCCTATCCATGGACTTCACCAAAACGACTAGGAGAATATAATGAGTACCGATTCAAGAGTTGAGCCGGATGGGGTGATGGATGCAGCCATTACCACTGTAATGGATCAGATGGATAAGTTGGACAGTGTGGCCGGACGCTATCGCAATGAACTTTCACAATCCCTAGCAGGGATCAAAGAAGTTACTGTTACTCAGGTAGATCCACCGACACGAATGTCAGTACCAGAAACACCGGTACCAAATATAGACCTAACAGATGCTCCCCAATTTACAGCCATTGCACTCGAAAAACCTGCATTGCCTGAATTTCAAAGCATTGAAAATTTACTCAATGAGTTAAATTTAGATGATTTGAATATGCCGGAAGCACCCGTCATGCCAACCATGGAATTGCCAAGTGCACCAGGTATGGCAGAAATTCGGATACCTGATCGTCCTGAGATAGACACGGATATTCAACTACCTGAACCGCCAACCTTAGAACTCCCAGAAATGGATGATCTTAAGGAAATTGATATTCCAGTCTTTAAATTTCCTGAATTACCGGACTTTGATGGTGAGCCACCAAGCATTAGTGAAATTACGGTACCAGATGTTTTTATCGAATGGGATGAGCCGGAATATAAGTCCGAGATTCTGGATGAATTAACGGATTATATTAAGAAGGGGATTACTGAAGGCGGTACCGGTTTACCTGCTCCAATAGAAGAAGCCTTATTCAACCGGGCACGTTCACGTGAAAGCAAGGAAACTTCACGTGCAGTTCAGGAAGCCGTCAACGATTGGTCCACACGTAATTTTTCTATGCCGCCTGGCATGTTGGTAAAACAGGTTGCAACAATCCGGGAGCAGGGACAGTTAAGAGCCAGTGAATTAAACCGCGATATTCTGATTGAAGCCTCAAAAATGGAAATCGATCAGCTGCGCTTCTTGGTACAGCAAGGCATGTCACTGGAGCAGCTGACCACCAATATTTTCAACAACGTCACCAATCGGCTATTTGAGATTGCGCGGTACAACGCTGAAAGCCAAATCAATGTATTCAATGCACAGATTTCTTTTTTTAATGCACAGAATGAAGCATTTAGCGTATTGTCTGGCGTGTATAAGACCAAGCTAGATGGCGCATTAGCCAAACTGAGTGCGTATAAAACTGCAGTTGATGCACAGGTGGCGATTGGCCAAGTTAATGAGCAGTACGTCCAGGTCTACAGGGCCAAGATGGATGCGGTATTGTCCAACGTAGAAGTGTATAAGGCATTGGTACAAGGCGCATCGGTACGTGCTGACGTGATCAAAAATCAGTTTGATTCCTATCGTGCCGATGTTCAAGCCTATAGTGAACAGATCAATGCTGAAAAGGTCAAGGTCGAAGCCTATGAAGCACAGATTCGGGGAGAATCAACCAAGGCTACTTTATTTGATACCCAAGCACGTGCTTATGCGTCCACGATTCAGGGTGTACAGGCAAAAGCTGATGTGAAAGGCAAGCAGATCCAGTTAAAAATGGAGGCTGCCCGGGTCTGGATTGGTAAGTATCAAGCTGATCTGGAAGCATATAAGGCCGAACTGCAAGCCAACCTTTCCGAAGTACAGCAAAATACCGCAGCCTTTTCTGCAGAAGTCGAAGCATGGCGAGCATCAGCTGGCATGGAAGTCAGTCAGGCTGAAATGCAATCACGTTATGCTGACATGAATACTCGGACCAATATTGCTTATGCTGAAATGCAGCTTAAGGAATATGAAGCCAAAATGCAGAAGGCGATCCAGGAAGCCAATATTGCACTGGAATCTGCTAAAGCTATGGGGCAATACACGGCACAACTGGCAGCCGGTGCCATGAGTGCAGCGCATGTATCAGCCAGTATTAGTGGTAGTGGTTCAGCGAGTACATCCAGCTCACGTAGTAAAAGCGAGAGTTTCAGCGAAAGCCACAACTATAATTATTAACCCTGTAAGGCTAACGCCTATAGCTTAGATTGATTAACCATACATGATATTTATATTGGAATAAGTGTCATGTACGGCTTAAAAAAACGTTCAAAGCAAGATGAAAATGGACTAATTCAAGGTGCAGGTACCGGCACTTCTGATGATATTAAAAAAAATGTTCCAGCAGGTAGCTATATTATGCCTGCTGATTCTACCAAGCAGATTGGTACCAATAATTTAAAAAATATGGGTAGCCCCACGCCAGTTAATCTCAGTAACGGTGAGTTCCAACTCTCGCCTGACCAAGTTCATTCGGTTGGTGTGCAAACACTTGATGCCATGAAAAATCAAACACATGTACCTATTGATCAACCTCAATTGGGTTTCAAGCCTGGTCAAAATAAACCTGAGTTATTTTTTGCAAATGGTGGACTGGTACCAAGTGCCTACCCAAGTGCAGATGATATTCGTCGTGCACAACAAAATAGAATTGGTGGACCACAAATGCGTGATGTATCTGGTATCACTCGTGATGTGAATAGATCTTTACCAAGCACAACAGTAAATACACCATCAACAACCAGCTCACCATCAGCAAGTCCAAGCAATCCAGCACCAACACAAGGTGGGGGCTTTGGCGCAAGGTTTAATTCATTGCGTCAAGGTATTAATCGTGCTGCAAATACTGGACTGGGTAAATTAGGTACAGTGGGTACATTAGCAAGCACAGGTTTTGCAGTTGCAGATACACCAACGGAGCAGTATCGTGAGCGTTTTGGGTTGGGTGATTACAATCCTGAAGATTCCAACGAAATGCTTTTTGCTAAAGATTTAGGTGTTCGCGCATTGGGTGCTGCATCAGATTTAGGAAATGCAATGACACTGGGACAAGCTGGGCGTTTCTATGCAGATAAACAACGTATTGCAAACGAAGCAAAGGCAGCTCAACCTGAATTTAATGCTAAACAAGATGGCGGTCAATCCACGGATCCATTTATTGATAAGCCTGTTACAGCACCACAGGATAAGCAGCAACCACAGGATAAGCAGCAACCACAGGATAAGCAGCAAAATTCTACACAAAATGACCCTTATGCTATTCAGCAAAAAGGAAACAGCTTTAGCTATGTTAATCCTGGTGCAGCAGCTCAAGCACGAGCAGGTGGTATTCGAGAAGGCGAAGGGCTAGGACTCAAAGTAAGACCAGCGAATGACCCTCGTGGGGTAGCAAATTTATTTGCCAATACTCAAGAAATGGGACCGACTGAACAACAGATTCAAAATGCAATTGCTCAACGTGAAATGAATTTAGGCTTGGGTATGCGAGGTTATGGTAATAATCCTGTACAAGCACCTCAACGTAATGATGCACAGGAAGCTGAACGTCAAGCTGTAATTCGTGCAGCAAGTACACCGATTGCAGGGGCAAGAGGATTAACTGCGAATCAAGTTCGTACTTTGTCTGATTTACAGCAAGGTGAGGATAATCGTGCCAACCAACGCTATACCACCGATGCAAACAATCTTGCCGCTTTACAGCGTGAAGCCATGGGGCAAGCTGGACAGAACTATCGTACAGAACTAAGTGAGCAAGGTACTAATAACCGATTTAATGCAAATTTAGGCTTTGATGCACAAAAATTCCAAGCTACCAATGATTTAGCTAATCGAGAATTTAATCTTAATGCCACTGAAAAAGGTTTTGGCATTCGTAACTCAGCACGATTAGAGAAATTGTATGAACAATATGATTCTGCGAAATCGGATGAAGATCGTAAATCAATTCAGGAAAAAATTAATCGTTATGCAGGTAATAAAGCAGATACTGGTAAAGACCGTTATATGACTGTGGGTGGTGGTCAGGAATGGAACAATGAAGCTATGGCAATGGTTAATCGCCCGCAACAATTATTTGATACTCAGACACAGCAGTTCGTTAATACACCAACTCCATCATCAACTAATTTGCCAAATGGAATGACACGCCAAGTTGGTACAAGCAATGGGAAGCCTGTTTATGAGGATGCTCAAGGTAATCGCTTTATAGGTGATTAATTAGAATAGCCACTTTCGAGTGGCTATTTTTTTATACCCCATTTTTCCCAGTCACGATAGCCTGTTAATCCATGGTTCAAAATTTTTATAGATGGGTCTTTTTCCATTATTTCTAAGTTTTGTTTATATTGACTTGAAAATTTAAAATATTCAAAAGTTTGGTGTCCTCTTATCACATATTCAATGTGATAATTTCCATATCCCTTAACTGTTAAATATGGGTGCGTAACTCTTTGCAGTTGATTTCTAACTAAATCAAAATTACTTGGTTGATTACGACGATCAAACCAAAAAACGATATAAAAAATTACAATCAGTGTGCTAAGAACGCCTAAGTTACATAAAAAGTCATGCACTGTGACACCCCCCTATAAGGTTCGACCTTTTTCAACCCTTTATACATGCTATGCACATACCAATAGGAGTGCATCATGTCAGAATCTACCTTAAAACCTTTCACTGGTAAACTCGATGATAATACTGATAAAAAACAACAGCCAACATTAAAGCCATTTACAGGCGCACTTGATGGTGAAGATAAGGGTTTTCTTGGCCAAGCAAAAGATCATGCAGTCTCCTTTCTCGGCAAGGGTACGGTAGGTGTAGGTGAGGTAGCAGTCGGTTTAAGCAACATTATGTCCGATGGTGCTACAGGTAAAATACTCTCTGAAAAACTTGGGTACGACCCAAAAGCAGCCAAAAATGTAATGACAGGCTGGCAGTCTGAACAATACCAACAACAATTAAAAGATTCTGCAAATATTGGCAATCGAAAAATTGAGGAAGGTGACGACTTCGCAACAAAGGTTGGTAAAAAATTCGACAATGCGGTTGATATAACAAAAAATGCCATCAGCAACCCATCACTTATCACAAATACCGTTGCTGAATCTCTCCCTTCAATGTTAGCTGGTGCCGTATTAGGTCGTGTTTCTGGTATAGCCAATCCTGTTGTGGCTGGTTCTGTTGGCGAAGCTGCGGTGATGGCAGGTAGCCAAGCTGAACAAATTCGCCAAGAAACTGTAGATGGACGATTAACCGCAGATCAGTCTCTAGCAAGTGTGGCTACTGGTGCCATTGGTGGCTTGTTTAGCTATGTTGGTGGTCGCCTTGCTCAGAAAATGGGCTTATCAGATGTTGATACAGCCATGCAAACAGGGCGTTTAACCACGCAACAAGTGGGTGAAGAAATTGCTAAGACACCGATGAGGGCAATTCCAACTGCTGTGATCAAAGGTGCAATTTCAGAAGGCTTCTTAGAGGAATTACCTCAATCCGTTTCAGAGCAAATTTTACAAAACTTGGCATTAGATAAGCCTTGGCATGATGGTGTTGAAAATGCAGCAGTCATGGGTACTTTGGCTGGTATGGCAATGGGCGGTACAGTCAGTGGCGTGGGTAAAACTGGTGATTGGTGGAATAGTCGATCTGACACAGGACCTCAAGACAACCAACAGCAATCAGGCTCACCTAATCTACCATCGGCACCTCCACAATTAGGCTCAAGTCCAGATAGTTCTTTAACTGGCGAATATATCCCACGTGAAGATGTGTCACAGGGGGGTAACCAAGGTCGCACAGCTTTTGTTTATGATCAACCATCAATGAATGCTGATAATTTATTAAACAATAATGGCTTTGATTATGGCAGTGCAGCAACTGGTAATCCAGTCAGCCCAGATACACCACCAGCACCGAATGGTAATTATTTTGATGGTGATTATGGCAGTGAAGCAGCCTTTGATGATTTGTTGAATTCTGTACCACCATCCAGCCAAACACCTTCACAGCAAATGGGGATTAATCCCAATGATGGGCCTATGTCATCTGCAGCAGCTTTGGCCGTGGATACTGGTGTATCTTCACAGATGCAGCAAGCGGCTGCAGCAGCGGCACAGAATGAAAATAATAATTCACCTTTAACGACAGCAGCAGGTCTACTTAATGCGCCAAACGAAAATAGCTCAAGCAATGAATCGGGTACCGGATCTTCAAGTAATGGACCTCTTGGAGAAACAAGCAATTCGCAGCTTCGAGAAACATCAGGATCTATTTCCACCGTTGCAAACAGTAACGCAGATGACAGCAAAGACAACAACCTTGAGCGGCCAGGAGATACAGCACTCCTTTCAAACACTATCGGAAATGATGGAAAAGATACGTCAGGAAGAAACGATAGTGTCAATTCAGTTTCAGGAATTGGTGAGCCTTCACAAGCAGCACCAGGGCAACCAGATCGTAATAACCTCAACACCGTCGGGAATAACTCCGTTTTATCAGGCGAAAATGAAGCAGCAGCGACAAGCAGTTCTACTATCGGAACAACTACAGGTGATTCACAAAATCGAACTGTAGAGCCTATTCTAGGTGCCGACGGTAAAAATAAATGGTTTGGCAACCAGGATAAAGCCAATGCTTTTCTTGAAAAGAAAAATCTAGGCAATGATTACCAGGTGGTCCAAGACGGCAAGCGTTTTGAAATTCAGCCTAAAGTCCAAGCTCCGGTGCAAGATAAAACAGCTCCGGTACAAGCTCCGGTGCAAGCGAAAATTTCAGACCTGGAACAGCAGCTTGCCAATGAAAAGAGCGTGATTAAAAAGGTCCGTTTGCGTAAACAGATTACAGAGTTGCAAAACGGTTTGACAGAACAGGCGCAAAGCAGTGTAAGTTTGAATCAACCACAAAAGACTACTGTAGAAAATCTGAGTAGCGAATTTAAGAAAATTGAAGACGCTACCACACGGGTTAATGCAGTACGTCAACGTATACGTGAAGCAAATCCTGAAATTTTCACCGCTGAAAATGATCGTGTTCGTGAAACACATGGTTTAACCAATGCGCGTGTTACGATGATTGCTGACGAAATTGAAACTTCAGGCAGCTATGAATTGTCTGATCGTGAATATTACAAGGTTAAGAACAATCCAAATTATAAGATCAACTACAACCCGAAAACCTTTATTGGCAAAGTTACAGCCGTTAAGGACCCACATAGCGGCGAATGGGTAGGTCAGTCTGACAATACGCCGGTATCAGCAAACCCACAAAAAGATATTGAGCAGTTCATCACTGAGAACAAGTCTGCTTTCCCTAACAATTGGCAACGTGACGGCCAATGGTCAGCACAAGCACGTGCATCGATTGAGAATAAGTTAGATGAAATCTTGCCTAGCAATATTGATACTGCAGATTTTCAAAAGCAGGTTGATCAGGCTGTGGAATTTGCCAAAAAACAATATCCAACACTTGAACAGCAGCATGAGCAGAATCAACACCCGATAGACAAGTGGAAAGAGGAAATGAACAAGGCTTTAGAAAAAGCTGATTCTGAGCATCCACTTTTTAAAAAACTACAAGCTAGTGCTAAGAATGGATTGCGCTCTGTTTCAGATCGAGCGGTGGCATTACGTCAGGCACGTGAGATTGAGAAGAAATTAGAAGCACCTAAAGCTGAGCCTAAAAATCCTAAAGCATCTACAAACACTATTTTCACCGAAGATGCAGCAGAAAAAGCACGTGCATTATTGCGTAAAAAATTAGGTCAATTGAATGCTGGTATTGACCCTGAAATTTTACAAGCTGGTATCACTCTTGCTGGTTATCACATTGAAAAAGGTGCTCGTAGTTTTGCCGCATATGCCAAAGCAATGACCGAAGATATGGGTGATATGGTTAAGCCGTATTTGAAGTCTTGGTATATGGGTGTAAAGTTTGACCCACGTGCAGCTGACTTTGATGGCATGAGCACATCGGCAGAGGTCGAAAATTTTGATCTGAATGGAGATAACAATGAACAACCTGCAAGCAATACAAGCAATCCGCAAGGAACGTCAGCAGTACGAGGAGGACGAGGACGTACTTCACAATCGAATGCTCCACAAGCAAATAATCCAAATGTGGAAACAAGAGTATCCACAGGAAGTGGAACGTCTAACCAAAATCAATCTATTGGACGATCTCGCATACGTGACACAGGAACGGATGTGGAGAACGATGGACGAGTATCTGGACGCGGGATGGAATCCAGCAGACGCAAGGATGCAAGCGGAACTGGACAACTATCAGTTGATCAACCCACAAGATTAGAATCGCCAGCAGCAGTAGCCAATACTGCGACTGATTTCTACATGGCTGACCCAGATATTATTTTCGGTGGTAGCCAGAAACAGCGTTTTGATAAGAATAAAAAAGCACTCGAGCTATTAGAAGAACTCAATGCAGAAGGCCGTCAAGCAACAGCAGAAGAACAAGTGGTGTTAGCAAGTTACACCGGTTGGGGTTCGTTTGGCCAAGACCTATTCCAAGGTACATGGAACACGCCAGTTTTTAAAGATGGCTGGAAAGATGAAAACCTTTGGCTGCGTGAAAAATTAGGTAAAGAGTCTTGGGAGTCAGCAAAGGATTCCGTTCTGAATGCTTTCTTCACTGATCCATACACCGTCCAAGCAATGTGGTCTATGGCTGAAAAGATGGGCTTTACTGGTGGGCGTGTTCTTGAACCGGCGGTAGGTACTGGTAACTTTATCAGTTTAATGCCGATGCACATTAAACAGCGTAGCCAGGTGACAGCGATTGACCTGGACATTACCACCGCTGCGATTGCAAAACAGTTATTCCCTGAAAGCAATGTGCAGAACATGCCATACCAGAAGTCTAAAACACCAGACAACTTTTATGACTTGGTGATTTCTAACGTGCCTTTCTCGAATGATGTGAAGATTGCAGACCGTCGTTATAACCAATTCAATCCAAACTTACACGATTACTACTTCCTAAAAATGCTAGACCAGGTGCGTCCAGGTGGTATCGTGATGGCGATTACTTCATCCGGTACGATGGACAAACAATCCGAAGTGATTCGTCGTGAGATGGGCAAGCAATCTGAACTGATTACATCGATCCGTTTACCTGCAGGTGCGTTTAAAGATTTTGCCGGCACTAATGTTGTAACCGATATTATTGTGCTGCGTAAACGTACTGAACCTTTGACCATGACACCGGATGCAGATTGGATCGGATTATCCGAAGTTAAAACGTCAACTAAGCCAGTGAAGGTCAATAGCTTTTACGCCAATAACCTACGTAATGTTTTAGGGACTATTGATTATAAAGGCGGTGATCCACGTTTTGCCGGCATGACGGTACTTAGTAATGGTGAAGCCTGGCTGAAAAAGGAACTTAGCCAATTGTCTGATCTGGTGAGTGAAAACACATTATTGCCACGTCATAACGATGATTACCTGACTTACTATGCAAACAAGGCCGGTGAGCGCACCAACACATTAACCATGAGTAATGGCGAATTGATGTTTGTCTATGGCGACCAAATGGTTAAAGCTACCGATCTTTTTGAATACAAAATCAAGGATGCCAAGAAAACCGCACAACGTCAGAAATCAATTGAGGACCTGGTAGCGATTCGTAAAGCCTACATAGATTTGACCGATGCAGAACGCATCGAACAGGACAATGTAGAGCAGCTGCGAAAAACCTTGAATAAACTTTACCAAGCATACACCAAAGAGCATGGTCCATTGGCTGATTCTTTTGGTTTGCAATACTTCCGTAAACTAAGCGATGCGTATTACTACAGCCTAGCGGCTTTAGAGGTGAACGGTAAACCGGCTGAGATTTTAAAGCGAAGTGTTGTTCGTGGAGCCGCTGCTCTTGAGAACCCAACAGTATCGGATGCCTTTGTAGTGGAACGGAATAAATCCGCTGCGCCTAGTCTGGCCAACATTGCAAAAATGGCTCAGGTATCAGAGGATCAGGCACGTGCTGAACTACTAGAAAAGGGTGCGGTATATGTATTGCCGAATGGCGATATTATGCCAAGCGATATGTACCTATCTGGAAATGTTCGCCAAAAATTAGAAGAAGCACAAAACGCAGTTGCAGAAGGCAATACTGACCTGCAGCGTAACGTCGATGCACTCAAAGAGATCATTCCAGAGGACATTCCATACTTCAACATTGAAGCTAAAATGGGTGCAACATGGGTGCCATTGTCGGATTATGAAAAATACATTGCACACATGCTCGGTATGACCGATAGCAACGGCATTACTGTGACATTCCCATCAGGTAAGTGGAAGGTCAAACTTGATCCTATTGCAGCACGTCGTACCGAAGCCACGACCAACTATGGCTCTAAATACAAGTCATTCCAAACGGTGGTATCTGCTGCACTGTCTAACCAGAACATTACTGTGAAGTATAAAAATGCTGATGGTTCTGAAAGTGTAGATGTGCAAGCCACGGAAGAAGTGAACGAGAAAATTTCCAAGATTAAGGAGGATTTTGCAACCTGGTTATGGTCCGATCCTGAACGCCGTGTGCAATTAGAGAAGGAATATAACCATGCATTCAATGCTTGGGCGACACCTAAATATGATGGTTCGTTCATGTCGATGCAGGGTATGGCGTTAAGCCTTGGTAATGGTCCGTTTAACTTGCGTCAGCACCAACAGAATGCAATCTGGCGAGCGATTGTCAATCGTCGTTCCATTAATGCGCATGAAGTGGGTACCGGTAAAACCTTTACCATGGGTGGTATTGCACTTGAATCACGCCGCTATGGTATTGCTAAAAAGCCATTGATCTTAGCCCACAATGCCAACAGCGCAGCCGTAGCCAAAGAAATTCAGATGATGTATCCATCGGCGCGTGTACTGTTTATCAGTGAATTAGGTAAAGCAGTCCGTCAGATCCGTATGCGTCAAATTGCCAATGATGATTGGGATGTGGTGGTGATGCCACACTCGATGATTGATAAGCTCACTTTGTCTGAAGAAACCTTGATGGCTATGGCTGCTGATGATATTGCAGCACTAGAAGCAGAGCTTGAAGAAGCACTGGCCGAAGAAGGTGGCGCAACTTTAGATGAAGTCTTGGCGATGGATAGCGAAACCGTCAATAAAAAAATGGGCTTTAAAAACCCGACTGCCAAACAGCTTGCAAAACAACGTCTGAAACTTTTGGAGGACATTCAAAAGCAAGCCATGGATTCAAGTAAAGCCGATGCGGTGAACTTTGAAGAACTTGGTGTAGACATGATCATGGTGGATGAGGTGCATGAGTTTAAAAAACCAAGCATTGCCACACGTATGAACATGAAAGGTTTAAACACAAGTAGCAATAAACGCTCAGTGAATTTGCAGTTGCTCACTCGTTATGTGCGCCGTATGAATAATGGCGGTAACGTGCATACCTTTACCGGTACACCGATCACCAACACCCTGACTGAAATCTACCATCAGATGCGTTATGTGATGGAAGAAGAAATGCAGAAACTCAATGTCGCGGCCTGGGATGGTTGGTTTGGTAGCTTTGCAACAGACATTACTGATATTGAATTATCTGCAACCGGTGAATATCAATTGGTCACTCGTTTGGCCGGATTTGTAAACGTACCTGAACTGCGCAAAATGATCGGGCAGTTTATGGATATTGTTTTTGCCAACGACATGCCAGAAATGCAGCCACGTAAAACCAAAACCGGCAAAGTATTGTCAGATGAAGGTTTAACTGAAGCAGAAAAAGCCGAGTTGCTAAATGGCCGTACCGAAGGTGCCAAAGATCGTCCGTATAAAAAAGTGATTAACGTCACCACGGAAATGTCGCCGAAACAAGAGAAAGCCCTAGAGCGTATTCAAGGACTAGCTAAGGAATGGGAACAAGCTACCGGTAAACAAAAACGTGAATGGATGCGTGACGGTGATCCACGTGCACCACTTTCAATCAGTACCGCTGCGAAGAAAGCCAGTTATGACGCACGTATTGGCGATCATGATTTCATTGGCCAGGAAGGGAAAACCGAAGATTTTGAAATGTCGAAGGCATCCCAGGTCGTAAAAAACGTGATGGAGGTATATCACTCACACCCACTTGCAAGCCAGGTCATTTTTGCAGATACCGGTTATAACACTACAACCGAACGTAGCACCGGCCAGAAAGATGACAAAGGTAAAACGATTCGTGAGCGAGTTAAAGTCTTTTCACCGATCAAGGATATTGTAGAACGCCTGGTTCAATCGGGTATCCCACGTGAACAAATTGCCATTGTCGATGGTTCAGTCAAAGCCGAAGCACGTAAAGCGATTGCCGACAAGGTGAATACTGGTGAGATCCGTGTGGTGATTGGCTTAACTCAAACGCTCGGGGTAGGTGTGAATATGCAGCGTAACTTACGCGCCATGCACCACCTGGACGCGCCATGGATGCCGGGTGAACTTGAACAGCGTAATGGTCGCGGTTTGCGTCAGGGCAACCAATGGAACACGGTACTTGAGTATCGTTACATCACCGATAAGTTAGACGGTAAATCATGGCAAGTCTTGGCCATTAAGGACCGTTTTATCAATGCCTTTATGAAAGCCGATGGTAATGTTCGTTCGATTGAAGGTGATGCTGCTGCGGATAACGGTGAAGATAATGCAGGGGATATTATGTCCTCATTCTCAGAAGCCTCCGGCGACCCACGTGTACTGCAACGGATCAAGATGAAAGAAAAACTTGAGAAGCTGCAACGAAAAGAGCGTTTGCATACACAGGGTATAGCGGATATGAAGCGTACCATTGGCAACACGCAACGTCGTATTGCTCGTTTTGATGAGCAAATTGCCGAGTATGAAAACAATGCTGTTTTGGATCGTATTCAAAAACTAATGCAGTCACAGTCTGAAAACTTCTCCGCAGAGGTGGACGGCAAGAAATACGACAAGCACAAGGAAGCATCGGACGCGATTCAACAATTCATTGCCGACCATGTACGTACTGGCTCATCACGAATCACATTAGGCAAGTACGGCAATGTCACTATGTCGGTTGAATGGGATAGCCTGCAACCACAAGCAACATTATCGATGAAGATTGGGCCGATTGAATTTAAGGGTAATACCTTACGTGGCATCGAGGGTAAGTTACGTGGTGTTAGCCAAGATATTCAAGCTATTGAAGATGCAAAAGCATCGGCGCAACAGACCATTGATAGCCTGTCAAAAGCAGTCGAGCAGCCGTTTGGACAATCTGATCAATTGGCACGTACTCAAAAGCAGCTTGAAAATATTGAGCAAGACTTGGAAAGCAACCCGGTAGCACCGCCGATCTGGTTACGCCGTGGTACGCCAATTGATTCAGAAGTGTATTACAAAGGCAAACTGTTTATCGTGTCTGGGCACCGTTATACCAATGACGGTTGGTTTGTATCAGCAGATGATGCGAAAGGGACCATTGAGATTCCGTACCTGGAAGCAACCGACAGTGTAGGTATGCCGATTTATGAGGAAAGAGAATTTGAAGCGCCAAATATTAATGACAAAACAAAGGCAGACAATGATGTAAAAAATGAAATTAATGACTATAGCCGTGACAAATTAAAACCTGATAACGAGCGTAGAGGTACTTCACCTTTATCAACTTCATTTTTGCCGCTTTCTAAAAATCGGGCGGATCGTCTTGTAGTGGATATACTCTCTAGGATTTCTAAAGGGGACACGCCAAATAAATCTAAAAGTGGAATCAGCGGGATAGTACAACCCAAATTTCCGTTTGTTGTAGTTGAATCGTTTGAGGCTTTGCCAAAAACGATACAGCAAGAAAATTACTATCAAGGTGAGCAAGGAGAAACCAAGCGGTATGATGTAATGGCTGTTTGGCATAAAGGCACACTTTATATTAATGCTGGAGATATCCGAGGAAATCATAATACACAACAAACTACTTATGAAGCATATGAGGAGGTTTTAATACATGAAGTAGTTGGACACTTTGGAGTTCAGCAATTATTTGGTCAAGAGTATAAGACAAAATTTCAGCAGCTTTTTAATGCACTTGGTGGCATAGAGGGTATTCGTAAAATAGCCAAAGATAATGGCGTTGATATGAATCAATTTGATAATGCCTATATTAAGCCATTTAAAAAAGGTGTTGAGGAAGGTTACTATGATCCACTGGATGCTCAGCAAGCAACCGTAAGTGAACTATTTGCTTTTGTTGCACAAAATGCTGAGTCGCGTCCTTTTGTACGTCAAAAATTAAAAGAAGTCATTGGTTATATTCGTCAATGGTTCCGTGATCGTGGCTTTGATAAATTTCTTTCACGTTACAATGACGCTGATTTAATGATGTTTTTATCAGAAGCTCGTAAGGCTGTAGTTGATCGAAGCTATTTTGGTAAATATAAAAATCAAGAATTTTCATCTAAGAACAATTCTGATACTCCACTTTATAGCCGTCGCACTAAAAGTAATTCAGGCTCTACAACTCAACAAGTACGAGACGTGTTGATTGATCGTTTTGGTAAAGAGACCATTGATGAGCTTGAACGACAAGGTAAGCTTGAGATTATTCAGGATTATCAGGTTGAAGGTGTTGAGGGCTTCTATTACAACGGTAAAGCGGTACTCGTTGCATCGAATCTGACTGCTGAAAGCACAGTGCCAACATTCTTACATGAGTTGGGTGGTCATGCTGGTTTTCAGAATATGATGAACCAGAAACAATATAATGAATTGATGAATCAATTTAATAAATTGGTTGAGCAGGGTAATCCTGTTGCTTTAGCTGCAAAGATGCTTGCAGAACGTGAACAAGGCTCTGAACGTCAGCAGCTTGAATATTTACCATATTTATTAACCCTTTCATCTACTATGCAACAACGTAATGTGATTCAACGGAATGCACTGCAAAAGTTGATTAACAATATTGTTTCGTATGTAAAAGCATGGGTATTTGATAATTTTGGAATCAATCTTAATTTGAATCCTGATGATATGCTTGCATTATCAGAGCGTATGATTGGGCAAATTAAACATCAATCATCATTGGATTTAATTCGTCAAAAATATCATGGTACAAATCAATGGATGACAGCACCAAACGGTGCAAAGACACATCTTTCAGAACAACAATGGTTACAAGTCCGCACACCAGAATTTAAGAAATGGTTTGGTGATTGGGAAAATGATGCAGCAAATGCTTCACAGGTATTAGATGAAAATGGAGAACCTAAAGTTGTATATCATGGTACAGCATCTGAGTTTAATGAATTTAAACAAGGCCATGGCATATTAGGTGATGGTATTTACTTAACTGATAGTTTTGATACAGCAGATGTATACGCCAATATCCGTGGGGAAAATGGCTTTGTACTTCCATTATTTGTAAACATTCGGAATGCGTTCAAAACTACAGGTAATGTTTCACGTGATGAAGTTGTAGAAGCGACAACTTCTGGGAAATATCAGGGAATTGTTCATCAGTTTGAAAATCAAGAATATATTGTTGCCTTAGAGCCTAATCAAGTAAAAATGGCTGAGGGTAATAAAGGCACATTTAATAGTGAAAGTTCAGATATTAGATTTAGCCGATCTTCAAATGATGTTGCTGATCGCCTAAGTGAAAATATTAAAAAATTGTACAGTGGCAACTTTAAACTACCAAGTATGGCTGATGCAATGAAATATGGTTTGATGTTTCTGAGTCGTATGCAGATCACAGATATTTATAAAAAAATTCTACCTCAGTTATCTGTATATAATGACTTGGTGCATCAGATGGATGCTGATAAAAATGATATAGCTGCTCATGCAGATAATATTGTGCGTGAGTGGGCTAAGTTAAATAAAAGAATCGATAAGAATGACCCTAACTCTAAAACAGAAGAAGAAGCATTGGCTGACTTAATGCATGAAGCTACTTTGGCTCAGATCGACCCAGCCAAGCCATACCAGTCAGGTGATGATAAAATTAAGTATCAGCAATTATATAAAGCTTACAACGCTTTATCTCCTGAAGCTCGAACAATGTATAAAAAAGCACGTGATGCTTATAGTGGGCATTATGCCAAAGTACGTGAGGCGGTCAGGGAGCGTATTTTAAGGTCTGCTTTGAGTAGTGAGAGAAAAGCTGATTTATTGAAAAAAATCGAAGGTTCTTTTGGTCAAATTAAAGGTGTTTATTTTCCATTGGCTCGTTTTGGTCAATATGTCGTTGTGGCACGTAATCAGAATGGTGATGTGGAGAGCATTAGTCGTGCTGAAACTGAAAATGAGGCGAAGGCTTTACGTGAGCAATTGATAGAAAAATATCCTCAATTAAAAGTGGATTCTGCTATCCGTGATCAAGAGTATAACGCCTTACGTGATAAGGTTGGGCGTGGCTTCATGTCAGACCTGTTTGATGAGGTGGGTAATCTTGGCTTAGATGCAAAAAAACAAGCTGAATTTGAAGATACATTGGGGCAGCTATATTTATCTTCCATGCCTGATTTAAGTTGGGCAAAACATGGTATTCACCGTAAAGGAACTGCGGGATTTAGTAATAATGCTAGACGTGCTTTTGCGCAAAATATGTCAAGTGGGGCAAGTTATTTGGCTAAGTTGCGCTATGGTGATCAACTTACAGCACAGCTAGATGAAATGGAAGAATATGCTAAGGCTCAAATCAAAAAGGATCCTGGTTATAAGCAGCCTTTAGCATCCGCGGTCATCGATGAGATGAATGCACGTCATGAAAATCTAATGAATGCAAAAGGGAATGCAGTATCTTCACTTTTAACCAGTATGGGGTTTATCTATTTTCTTGGGTTGTCACCAGCAGCTGCAATGGTGAATATTATGCAGACCCCACTTGTTGCATATCCAATTATGGGAGCAAAATTTGGATTTGATAAAGCAGGTATAGCACTTTTAAAAGCGTCTAGCGATTATGCTAAAGGTGTTGGGTTTGAGATGCCTGATTTTACGGACTTGGAGAGTTTCAGAAATAGTCTTAGTGATTCAATTGATCCAGATATAGCAAAAGTATTAAAAGAACATGAAAAGCAGGCTTATGAAAAAGCTGTTTCTGCTGGTGTAATTGATGTAACACAGGCACATGATTTAGCAGGGATTGCTCAGGGTGAAGATAGTGGCGTGATGTGGAAGATGAGACCTATCATGCGCGCGGCATCTCTTATGTTTCATCATGCTGAACGTTTTAACCGTGAAGTGACTTTTATCGCTGCGTATCGATTATCTAAAGAAAGCGGTATGGCAGATCATGATGCATATAAACAAGCAGTAAAGATGACTTACGATGGGCATTTTGATTATTCAGCTTCTAACCGTGCCAGATTTATGCAGGGTAACGTAGCCAAAGTCATTTTTTTGTTCAAGCAATTTGGACAGAATATGATCTATACCATTGCACGTCAGTCTTACATCGCTCTAATTGGTAAAAACCACACTAAAGAGGAAAGAATAGAAGCTGCAAGGGCGATCAGTGCAATACTTGTAACTCACGCTTTGGCAGCAGGTGTTCTTGGTTTGCCAATGGTAACTACGTTATTAGCTGTAGCATCCATGTTTGGTGGTGGAGATGATGATCCATGGGATGCAGAGGTTGCTTTACGCAATGGTTTAGCTGATATGACGAGTCCGAATTTCTCAAATTTGGTGATGAAAGGATTATCACGTGGTACATCAGCAGATCTGTCTGGTCGAGTTGGTTTAGATAGTATGTTTTTAGCTAGAGCACCCGATGGTTTAGAGGGGCAAAAGCTTTATGAACAGTTAATATTAGGCAATATGGGTGCAACAGTCGGAATGGGGGCGAATATTGCAAAAGGTATACAAGAGCTTGGTCAAGGGAATTATGCACGCGCACTAGAAGAAATGTTACCTACTTTTGCTAAAAATCCTTTTAAGGCATATCGCTATGCGACTGAAGGTGTACAGGACAAAACAGGTGTGGATATTTTGGATGGTCATCCAGTATCAGGTGCAGGAATATTCAGCCAGACAATTGGTTTCTCACCAAGTCAGGTGCGTACAGCATATGAAGGTAAATCAGCGATCTATCAACAACAACAAGCTCTGCAAAAACGTAAATCCAAATTAACAGCAAATTGGGTCCGAGCTAAACGCAATGATGATCAAGAGGGCATGGACTCTGCATGGAAAGATATTCAGGAATTTAATGAGGTTAATCCTAAGTTACGGATTAACCGTATAAATTTAATGCAAAGTTATCATCAAAATGCCAAACGTATTCGTGATGCTGAAAATGGCGTTTATCTTTCTAAGAAGTATCGTGATATTGGTGATTATGGACGATTTGCTGAAACGGATTAGTAAAAACTACAAAGCGACTGACTAGGTCGCTTTGTTCATTTTATATATTGAATAAAAATTTAAACTAGTGAAAAATTAAACTCACTTTATAAACAGATGAAATAATTATGATTAATTATGATTTAATTTTTGAAGAACTTCAGGCTATGCATCCAAAAGGTGTAAAATTTTTCAAAGATCATACATCCCAAGAGTTTGAAGAGTTGAATGACTTTTTAGAAGATAATAAATTTGAACTAGGTATTGAGATAAAGCCTCATCGGGAAAGTCAAACAGGGCATAGATCAATAGATGCAATTATGGTTAAAAAACTATAATCTTCTTGTACTTAAACTAGCTGAAAAGCTACCTGATGACGATCCATCGAAAAGCAAAATGTTAGAATTAATTAATCAATTGAATTAAAAAAGCCGACATTAAGTCGGCTTTTTCGTTGTAATTTATATAAGTATTTGTTTAAAAAAAAGTTGCAGGATCTTTAAATTGCATCCACGATTGGATACAAAAACGGTCAGTACTTGAGCAGGATTGTTCATCAAACTCCTCAAGCGTGATTACTGTACAGTACTTTCCTGATGGTATTTTTAGATTTTTTTCATCTTTAGAAACAATATTCTCTACATTATAATTAACTTTAAGTTGATTCGTAGAAGCTGAGCCATCGCCATTGAAGTTAGGAAAATACTCTCCTATAACGTAGCCATTCAAACTAGATCCTGAATAAGATTCAGACACAGCATACAAACGAATACGCAATGAACCTGAATATGAATCATTTTGCAAATTTGAATCTGCGTATTTAATTCCCCATGTTACTTGGGTTTTTACTGGATTGTTGTCAGATAGTTTGTAGCTTATAGGTCCATAAAACTCCAGCCCTTTGGGTGATGAGCCTGAGTTTTCTCCACAAGTTAATGAAGAAGATGGAGGGGTAATTATTCCATTATCCCAATCAACATCATTTTTTTGTTCTGATATTTGTTGATTTGGTAGTGATTGAATAATTGAAGAACTAACAACCATTAAAACGGTAAATGATATAAATAAAATAACCGTTGCACTAGATAAAGGGGTAAGCCAAGATTTCTTTTGATATTTATCATTTAAATTTTCTTTTACATATTTTGGTTGTTTTCTTGCATAGGCAAAATACCAAATAATGATATACCAAAAGCCTAAACCTCTTGAAATGATCGTTACTTTTTCAATATCATCCCAAATAAAAGGTGTAGCGAAATTTATAAACAAAATAAAAATAATGGTAAAAATTATCCAGTTTTTAGCAGTATTTGCATCTTCTAGCTTTCCAAGAGCTTGCCAGTTCTTCATCTGCAAATATGAACCGAAAATTGGCGTAAACAATAAGCTCCAATTAGCAGCAGCATTAGGATTCCAGAGTTCAACGCGTTTTTTTATTGGTCGTGGAGAGTCAGTTTTTTCTAGTTGCGGTGGTGCATGTGAAGCTTGAATATTTTGAATCTCTAATTTATTGCCACAATTACTACAAAATCTCGCACTATCTACATTCTGTTGTCCGCATTGATTGCAAAACATATCCCCACCAAAACTTTAATAATTATCTGAAATCACGATAGTTTAATTTTACAGCAGTATCAACCCCCTGTAAGGTTCGCTAAATAACCGCCTTTAAATAAAACTCTACGAAATAAAGTAGAGTTTTATTTCGGGGCAAGTTATGCAAGAAAACACAATTCCATGGATCATCAAAGTTGTGCCTGCCGTAGTGGGGGCTATTCTTGCCCTGGTATTAAGTGGTGACATTGATAAAAACGGAAAAATTCAAGTTTCTTTGGGTGTTATAGGCAAGTTTTTATTCAGCGTTTCAGTCAGCCTTTATGGCGGTTCAGCATTTATTGAATATTACGAATTATCAAAATATTCTCACATGGCTCAAGGCTTTGTGATGCTTATGTTTGCAGTTTTTGGATTATTAGGGATAGGCATTCTTTATCAGTCCATTGCACTGATGCAGGGTAAGCCTTTATCCGAGGTTATTAGTGAGGTCAAAGCTGCCTTTATTTCAATACTTAGTAATGGTAAAGGTGATAAACAATGAGCGCAGATCAATCACAACAAGTTGCTCAGGTATATTCATGGCTTCGTGCTATGTCTGGTGGCAAATTAAGTCAATCTCAGGTTGTAGCTGGTGATCAGATTATTGAGAAAAATGGCTTAAATGTTTTTGCAAAACTTATTGGCTTTGAAATACCTACACCTTTAGTAAATGGACAGCGAGATATTTCTGAGAATGGTTATGCAATTATTAGAGATGCTGAGGGGTTTCGTTCAACAGCTTATTTAGATACAGGAGGTGTTTGGACTATTGGCTTTGGTACCATTAAATACCCAAATGGCACATCAGTTAAAAAAGGCGATACTTGCACGAGAAATGAAGCTGAACAATGGCTTAAAAACGATTGTGTATGGGTTGATGCTTGTCTTGATAAAAATGTCAAAGTCAATCTTAATCAAAACCAATTTGATGCATTGGCTTCTTTTGTCTACAACATAGGCGAAACCGCATTTGTAAAAAGCACAATGCTTACTCTTATTAATCAAAACAGTTTGACCTCGGCTGCAAGTCAATTTGATCGTTGGGTGTTTGATAATGGAAAGCGTATTCAAGGCTTAGTCAATCGTCGAGCAAAAGAAAAATCATTATTCCTAAAGGTGGCTTAAATGATTGATGCTGTGTTAGGTAAATTTTACAAATACATTATTTTAGGCTTGATGATATTTATCTTTGGATATGTTTTTTATGCCAATTCTCTTGCTGGAAAATTGGCAAATGCTGAAAAAGTTAAAACTAAAGCAGTAGCTGATGCTATTAAGCCTTATCAAGATGCAATTGATCAGGCTCAAGAGGAAAAAGCCGCCATTATGCAAACATGGTCAGCTAAAATTATAGAGGTAGAACAAAATGCGATTAAAAAAATACAAGATGCGAATGCTGCCGCTCGTAGTGCTGACTTGGCTGCTAGTGGGTTGTCAAAGCAACTCAGTGAAGCCAACAAACGTTTGTCCAGTGCTCCCAAGCAAACCATCATTAACTACACCATTGCCAACTCAGAGCTACTCGAAAGTTGCACAGCAGAATATCGAAGCTTGGCAGAAAAAGCTGATGGACATTCACTGGACGCAATGAGGTTATACGATAGTTGGCCAGTTAAGTGAGGGCTTTGCTGTTTCAAGATACTATAAATTCTGCTAAAACCCGATATAATCATTGTGTCAGGTGAATTTAGATAAAAATAGACTAAAATCATAGTGTGTCAGTTTTTGTGTCAATGCTACTTAATTCATTGATATTTATAAAATGTTATCCACCTTGACATCGTAGAGGTCTCCAGTTCGAGTCTGGATATACCTACCAAATTCAAAAAGCAGAATCAGAATGATTCTGCTTTTTTTATCTGAAATTATTAGGGTCTGTTGACATTTACTGTTCATAATTAACCCTATAAAGGTAGCCATAAAAATATACAGGCTAAAGCAACAGAACTTTGATAATTCCTTTTGAGCTTGTCATATCGAGTAGCTATTCCTCTAAACTCCTTTAATCTGCAAAACATATTTTCAACTAAATGCCTGATTTTATATAAATACCAGTCCATATGGTCATTGTTCGATTTGCTATTCGTTTTCCTTGGTATATTCGCTTTGGTGCTTGTTTTCCTGATCTGTTCACGCAGTGGTTCTGAATCATAGCCTTTATCTGCGCATACGACTTATGTCTCTTTTAAATCTAATGTTGATATTAAATCAGGTGCAACTTTAACATCATGTGTGGTTCCATCGGTAATCATGAAATCAATAGGATTGCCATGTGCATCAACAATCAAATGTATTTTTGAGGAGTTTCCTCCTACACTTTTAGAAATAGATTGATTCGATATGCCGGCAGAATGTTGATGAGCACGTACATGAGAGCCATCAATAAAAATCCACTCCATATCGGGGCATGAGGCTAGTAATTTGAATAATCTAAGTAACTTACCGCTGCTTGACCAACGATTAAAACGTTTGAAAATAGAGTTTGAATGACCAAAACAAGAAGGAATATCTCGCCACGGACAGCCTGTTCTAATTCTATAGAGAATAGCTTCAATAAAATTGCGTAAATTTGAGTTGTGGTGAATGGATAAATTACGCAGAATAACTTTCAACTTTTGCCAGTGTTGATCTGTCAGCCTGGTACGAGGCATAGCGAATAGTAAAATTGGGTTTGGCGATTTGATTTTACTACTTCGCTATTTTTTTAAGCTAAAAGTGTCAACACACCCTAATTAAAGTGTTATTAAGACTATAGTTAAATCAAATCTACTTATATGTAAGGTGTTCTTCGCAATCGTTTTCAATCGTATTTGGCTTGAATAGATTCATATGGATTGAGTCGTAAAATCATCATGAGATGGAATTGGGTGTAAATACATCAATTTGGATATTGATTGTTTAAGTGATTAAGCCAAACTTCTTTGGCTCATATTTCTGCGTTTATGACTATATAGCAGTGCTTTATACAATGTATGCTATAGCGGATTATTTGAAACAAAAAAGCCGCATTCTATGCGGCTCTTAATTGAACAAATAAATTATGCATCTTCAGTTTCTAAAATTTCGAAGTCATGGGTAATTTCTACACCACCATCCATCAGCATTTTACTAGCAGAACAGTATTTTTCAGCAGAAAGTTCAACCGCTTTTGCAACTTGCTTTTCCTTCACGCCATGACCAGTGACTACAAAGTGCAAATGAATTTTAGTGAATACAGCAGGAATAGTGTCGGCACGTTCTGCATTTAATTCACAACGAACATCAGTAATGTCTTGGCGTGCTTTCTTTAAAATCGTCACAATATCGAAAGATGCACAACCACCAAGTCCTGTTAAAATCAGTTCCATTGGGCGCGGACCACGGTTTTCACCGCCATATTCTTGTGATCCATCCATCATAACAGTGTGACCACTTTGAGTTTTTGCTTCAAAAGCAACATTCTCTAGCCAATGAACACTAGTTTGCATTGCAAGTCCCTAAAAAAAGCTATAAATTTACGCAGTACCTGTACACTAACATAAATTGAGTTGATAAGGAATTTCAACTCTTACGTGTGACAAGTTCACTTTAGGTCTTGTGCGATCTATAAATTATCCATATTCGGAAACTGTTAGCATGACTTCAAACTTTTCACAACTTAGCACAGATGCGCTATCTCCGGGGCAGTTACCTGAGTCGGTGAAGGCATTATTAAAACGTGCATATATTAATCGTTACCCAAAACGTACAACAATCATTGATGCGGGCTCAGAATCTAAATCTTTGTATTTAATTCTTAAGGGTTCAGTATCTATCATTTTACGCGAAGATGATGAGCGTGAAATTGTGGTTGCGTACTTAAATGCGGGTGACTTTTTTGGGGAAATGGGTCTATTCGAAGCAAATGCACAACGTACTGCAGAAGTACGTACGCGAGATGTATGTGAAATTGCTGAGATTACCTATGAAAACTTTCATGAATTAAGTAAACAATACCCAGACTTAAGTTATGCGGTATTTGCACAGCTTGTACGCCGTCTTAAAAATACGACGCGTAAAGTAACTGACCTTGCGTTTATAGACGTGTCAGGTCGAATTGCACGTTGCTTAATTGATTTATCTTCACAACCAGAAGCAATGATTTTGCCGAATGGTCGTCAGATTCGTATTACTCGTCAAGAGATTGGTCGTATTGTGGGTTGTTCCCGTGAAATGGTTGGTCGTGTTCTAAAAACACTTGAAGAGCAAGGCATGATTGAAACTGATGGTAAAGCGATTCTAATTTTTGATGCATCGCTTGAAGAGAAAAGCCAATTGGCTTCAGATGATTTCGACGACGAAGAATAATCAGTCTTCCGAATCTAAAAAAGCAAACTCAGGGGTTTGCTTTTTTTATGTCTATTCATTTCTCACTATTATAGCGGAAGCAACCTTTCGCACATTTTTTGACAAATAAACAGAAAATTATGATTTAAACAAAGCCGATATCTTAGGTAAGCTACTTCGTGACTTATATATTGATATTTAAAATAAAGAGGGAATTTGTGGCATGCAATTTAAACCATTGGCACATAGCGGAATTTTAGTTCCAGAAATTTGTTTAGGCACTATGACGTTTGGTGAACAAAACACCCAAGCAGAAGCTTTCGAGCAACTGGATTATGCTTTAGAGCGTGGTCTTAACTTTTGGGATACTGCAGAAATGTATCCTGTCCCACCGAAACCTGAAACCCAAGGTTCAACTGAAACTATTATTGGTAACTGGATTGCAGCTCGCGGTGGACGTGATAAATTAATCTTAGCTTCAAAAATTGCAGGGCCGTCACAAGGCGGTAGTCATATTCGTGACGGGCAAACTAAATTTATTGCTTCGGAAATTGAGTCTGCACTGGATCATTCTCTTCAGCGCTTACAAACAGATTATCTTGACTTATACCAGTTGCATTGGCCGCAACGTCCAACCAACTTTTTCGGTAAATTGGGTTATGGCAATGCCGAAGCAAACAGTACGCAAACTATTACCAATTTAGAAGAAACATTAGTTGCTTTAAGTCATGAGGTGAAAAAAGGTCGAATTCGCTCAATTGGACTATCTAATGAAACGCCATGGGGAACGTTAAAATTCCTACAACTTGCAGAAAAGCATGGTTTAGAAAAAATTGTCAGTGTGCAAAATCCATATAGTTTGTTGAATCGTACTTATGAAATCGGTTTATCTGAAATTGCACACTACGAAGGCGTGGGCTTATTGGCATATTCACCTTTAGCATTTGGTTATCTAACAGGTAAATTCCGTCATGGTGCACGTCCTGCCAATGCTCGAGTGACACTATTTTCACGCTTCAGCCGCTATTCAAATGCGGAGAGTGAATGGGCAACAGAACAATATGCACAATTGGCTGAACAGCATGGTTTAACGTTGACACAGTTAGCACTAGCATTTATTAAGCAGCAATTTTTTGTCACCAGTACAATTATTGGTGCGACAAATCTAGATCAGTTGAAAGAAAATATTGATGCGTTTGATGTGAATTTATCAGAAGACATTTTAAAAGGAATTGAAGATATTCATCGCCAACAGCCAAATCCTGCACCTTAAGCTGAACTTTTCAGTGGATTATGTAAAAGCCTGCATGTAAATGTGGGCTTTTTGGCATTTATGTGATTTAAGCTAGTGGAAAATCATTGAATTTTTTCTCAGAAAGTCAGTTGAGTTGACAAGAAAATTGTTTAAAAAAACATATGTATTTAAACAACATAATAAAGTACTAAATTCTGCAATAAATGACTTGAAAACTATTCTATTTATGCCAATATTATAATTGAGATTTATCTATATCTTAAAATTAACTCATTGAAAAATATTTAAAAAATGTATTTGAAATTTTAAATATGACTCCCATATATGCTTCAAGTACAGAATTTGTTGTGAGGTATAACAAGAATGCGATTTGAAAAATTCACAAACCGTTTGCAGCAAGCATTATCCGATGCACAATCATTAGCAATGGGGAAAGACCATACAGCCATTGAAGGAATCCATATTCTTTCGACATTGCTTGAGGAGCCTTCGAACCAAAGCTTGTTACAACAGGCAGGTGCTAATCTTCCTGAGTTAAAAACCAAACTTCAGCAAGCCCTACAGGATACTGCCACCATTGCGACGCCTACAGGGGACATCAACCTAAATCCTGAAGCAGTCAAGGCGCTGAATTTAGCCGACAGTTTTGCTCAAAAAGCTGGTGATGAGTTTCTTTCTACAGATTGGGTGATTCTCGGTTTAGCTGAAACGGGTAAAACCAAAACCTTATTAAATAGTGTAGGCGTAACGACAGATAAATTACGAAAAGCGATTGAACAAATACGAGGCGGTGAACAAGTCATGAGTAATAACCACGAAGATCAACGTGATTCACTCAACAAATATACCTTAGACCTCAATGCACGTGCATTAGAAGGTAAGTTAGATCCAGTTATTGGTCGTGACGAAGAGATTCGCCGTACCATTCAGGTTTTATCACGCCGTAGCAAAAACAACCCAGTACTGATTGGTGAGCCGGGTGTGGGTAAAACTGCGATTGTAGAAGGTTTGGCACAGCGTATTGTCAATGGCGAAGTTCCTGAAAGTCTGAAAGGTAAACGTGTACTTTCACTCGACCTTGGTTCATTGCTTGCGGGTGCAAAATACCGTGGTGAATTTGAAGAACGACTGAAAGCAGTTCTAAAAGATTTAGCCAAATATGATGGCGAGATTATTCTTTTCATTGACGAACTACATACGCTTGTTGGCGCAGGTAAAGGCGATGGTGCAATGGATGCTGGTAACATGCTTAAACCTGCATTAGCGCGTGGTGAGCTACGCTGTGTAGGTGCGACAACACTTGATGAATATCGTCAATATATCGAAAAAGATGCGGCATTAGAACGTCGTTTCCAAAAAGTGATCGTTGATGAACCGAGTGTGGAAGACACCATTGCGATTTTACGTGGTCTAAAAGACAAATATGCAACCCATCATGGTGTGCAAATTTTAGACTCAGCGATTATTGCTGCGGCAAAAATGTCGCATCGTTACATCACAGACCGTCAGTTGCCAGACAAAGCCATTGATTTGATTGATGAAGCAGCATCACGAATCAAAATGGAAATTGACTCAAAACCTGAGCCACTTGACCGTTTAGACCGCCGTTTAATTCAATTGAAAATGCAACTTGAAGCCGTGAAAAAAGATGCAGATTCAGTCTCAAAAGCTGAAGTTGAGCACCTAGAGAAACAAATTGCTGAAGTTCAAAAAGAATATAGTGATTTGGAAGAAGTGTGGATTGCGGAAAAACGTTTGGTTGACGGCACGAATCAGGCTCAAATTGAGCTAGATAAAGCACGTACTGCCTTTGAAAAAGCACAACGTGAAGGTGATTTAGCAGAAGCTAGCCGTTTGCAATATGGTGTTATTCCTGAGTTGCAAAAACGCTTGAATGAAGAAGAAGTTGCCGAGGTGAATGAAGAACCGAAACTGATTCGTACCAAAGTCACTGAAAATGAAATCGCTGAAGTGGTAAGTGCGGCTACAGGTATTCCTGTTGCGAAAATGCTGCAAGGTGAACGTGAAAAACTCTTACACATGGAGGAGTTCTTACATAACCGTGTAGTGGGTCAAGATGAAGCTGTCGTAGCAGTGTCGAATGCGGTGCGTCGTTCTCGTGCAGGATTATCCGATCCAAACCGCCCAAGTGGTTCATTCTTATTCCTTGGGCCTACAGGTGTAGGTAAAACTGAGTTAACCAAAGCTTTAGGTAATTTCTTATTTGACAGTGATGATGCGATTATTCGTATCGACATGTCAGAGTTTATGGAAAAGCATTCGGTGAGCCGTTTAGTAGGTGCGCCTCCGGGCTATGTGGGTTATGAAGAAGGTGGTGTGTTAACCGAGGCTGTTCGTCGTAAACCTTATAGTGTAGTGTTGTTTGATGAGGTTGAAAAAGCACATCCAGATGTATTTAACATCTTACTTCAAGTGTTGGATGATGGTCGATTAACAGACTCACAAGGACGTGTGATTGATTTCAAAAACACCGTGATCGTGATGACCTCGAACTTAGGTTCAACCGATGTTCGTGAATTAGGTGAAAACCCGTCGAAAGACGAAGTTCGCGCTGTGGTTATGGCTGCGGTATCTGAACATTTCCGACCTGAATTTGTGAACCGTATTGATGAGTTGGTGGTTTTCCACTCTTTACAAAAAGCGCAAATTCGTGGCATTGCGGATATTCAGTTGGATCGCTTACGTTCTCGTTTGGCAGATAAAGACATGAGTCTGGCGGTTGAAGATAGTGCCTTTGAATTACTTATCGATGCTGGTTTTGACCCTGTGTATGGCGCACGTCCTCTGAAACGTGCTATCCAACAACAAGTTGAAAATACATTGGCACAGAAAATCTTATCAGGTGCCTTCCAACCGGGCGATACGATTGTCGTTCAAGCGGAAGGAGATCACCTAACTTTTGAAAAGTTAAAACTCAACTAAAAAGCACAAATCTGCTACATCCAGTTGTAAAAACAGAAACCCGGTTTAGGCCGGGTTTTTTAATTTTACGCTTGTCGTAATTTTCGTTTAAATACGTAAAGTTCATTGCATTTCATCATTTTCACCCACTAATATGACGTCCGCACACATCCAACGAGATGACTGTGTTCTGTAAAACAAAAACAATATCGCTCGTTCATCATGAATGAATGGCAACAGGGAATTATGATTATGATGGAATTTAAACTGCTTAGGCAGATCAAAAAAGAACCTTATAGTTTATATAAACGTACAGATGACATCACTGTTCAAGAACTCAAACGCATGTATGGTATTTACCAAAAATATTATGCCAATACCCGTTATGAAATTTTTGAACGCGACTTCTTAGAAAAAACCGGTGTTTTTTTCATTATTGAACCGAAAAATAATCAAATTGTCGGATTCTCGACGGTTATGGAGCGTGACTTTATTGTTGATGGTAAAGCCCGACATGCTTTTTTCAGTGGTGATACCATTATTGAGAAAGAGTATTGGGGGAATCGTGCATTAACTCGAGCAATGTTCCGTTATATTATTAGTTTTAAATTTCGTCATCCAAGAACCCCTGTATATTGGATTTTAATCTCTAAAGGCTTTAAAACTTATCTGCTCTTAGCCAATAACTACTACAGCTACTATCCACATTATGGTGAGAAAAATGCTCATCTCAAAGACTTTGTCGAATCGTACTGTAAAGAATATTTCTCAGAATACTATAACCATGAAACAGGTCTGCTGAATTTTGGCGAAGACTACCAGCCACTCAAAGCAGATGTTGCGCCTATCACCCATGAGATGCGCGAAAACAATACCAAGATTGCTTTCTTTGAAGGTAAGAACCCAACGTGGGTCGATGGAACTGAACTACCGTGCATTGGTGAATTACGTTGGAGCGATTTATACCGTTATGTAAATCGATTCTTAACCAAGACCACCAGTGTAAGTAAACATGACAGCAAGTTACGTTATAAGTCACGTACATTGCATATTGCGACAGGTTCAGACTCGAAGGTGGCCTAATGGGATTGCTTCTCACCACTGCACATCAAGTTTTGAATATTGCCTGCCGTAAAGCATTTCAATGCTATACACAGCAGGCAAATCAGCTGGAAAATGTGCAACGTAAAAAATTAAGTCATTTTTTAAAGCAGCACATTTCGCAAAATCTAAGCTATGAGCAATTTTCCAAAAAATATCCGCTTTCGCGTTATAGCAATTGGAAAAGCCAAATTGAACAATCCAGACAAAGTGGCAAAAATTGTTTGGGGCCTGAAAAAATTGTCCGTTTTCAACCGACCAGTGGGTCGAGTGAAGCAATTAAATTCATTCCCTATACTCAGGCTTTTTTAGATGAATTGGATGAAGCTATTGGGTTATGGCTCACCAATTTATACCGAACTCATCCACAACTTAAAAATTCAACGCATTATTGGTCGGTTTCATGGTTGCCTGAAAGCCAGCGAAAGCTTTTAGAAAATAGTAATTTGAATGATGACAGTGCGCTGCTTAATCTGTCGAAGCGAGTGTTGAGTAAAATTACCCAGTCGGTACCGACTGAAATTGCGATGGCGAATTCAGCCGAAGATGCCATGTTTGCAACCGCGGTGTATCTCGTTGCAGATAAGCATTTAGGCATGATTTCGGTATGGAGTCCTACATTTGCATTGCAATTGCTGGATATTATTCAAGAACATCAAGCTGAAATTGTACAGGTCTTAAAAACTGGACAATGGCAACGTGATGGTTTGAGTTTTCTGCAAGTTCCTAAATCTTGTCAACAATGCTATCGCTTACAAGACTTGGATTTAACCCAAGCAACGGCGTGGAAAAAACTGTGGCCTAAACTCAGTCTGGTTTCGAGTTGGGATACAGCGAGCGCAGAGCAATGGGCAGTACAGCTACAGCAACGAATTGCAGGGGTGGCATTTGAGGGTAAAGGTTTATGGGCAACTGAAGGCGTAGTGACGATTCCATTTGCAAACCGTTTTACCTTAAGTTATCAGTCACATTTTTATGAATTTATTTTGCAAGACAGCCAAAAAGTGGTGCCATCTTGGCAACTGAAAATAGGCGATATCGTTAGTCCTGTGATTACTACAGGTTCAGGATTAATTCGTTATGTGATTGATGATGAATTAGAAGTCACCGACTTTTATCAGCAAGTGCCATGTTTTAAATTTTTAGGTCGAAAAATGACGGTTGATTTGGTCGGAGAAAAGCTCGACCACAATGCAGCAGTTAAAGTCCTTGCAGAGTTTAAACAAGTGGATTATTTACCAATTAGTATCTTGGGTATCGAACAATGTTCGGTTAAAAAACCGCATTATGTTTTACTCAGTGAAGGCAATGTAGACAAACAACCGTCTGCTCAAGCGCTAGATCGGTTACTAAAACATAATTTTCATTATGAATTGGCACGGGATTTGGGACAACTTGATGAACCAGAAGTGGTTCATGTGCAAGATGCATGGGATTACTACAAAACATTAGCCATGAATAATGGCATGATTGAAGGGAATATTAAGCCTGAACCACTTAAAAAAATGAAAACAAAAATAATTGAGTATTAATATGGATATCGATGTGTTAGATGCACCGTTCGACGAAACGGTGCTATATCATTCAAAGAACGAGACTAAGTTTGCGGTTCGAAACGCGACGGTAGAAGATGATGTGCAACTAATGAAAATTAGTGCAGAGACTATGCCAAGCAATGGCATCACATTATCTTATGCGCGTCACCCCAGTTATTTTGATGCCAGCCACGCACAGTATAATCGTCCAGATTTAAAAGTGGTTGTCCCTGTGGAAGATCCATCTATCGTGATTGCGATGATGAATTTGGGATGGCGTTATTGTTATATCAATGGTCAGCCTGACCTGATGCGTTATGTCGCCGATTTAAGAATGAATCCAGCGTATCGTGGTGCTAAAGTCATGCGCTTATTGATGGACTATCTCCATGATGAAATACCACAAGACACGATTTTTGAAAGTGTGGTTTTAAACGACAATATTGTCGCTGCCAGTATTTTACATCATGAAAGATCTGGATTTCCGCTGCCATATTTTTATGATGAAATTCGAACCTTTACCGTTTCACAGGCAGTGAAACCAAAAACTTTCAATCAATATCAATTTAAAACCCTGACTGCTGAACGTGTAGATGAAGCGAATGATTTCATTTTAAAAATGAAAGACCATTATAATTTTTTACCTAGCTATGATTTTAATGCTTTGGTAGATGGTCAAAATCCATTTTGGGCATGCTTAAATCTAGATGACTTCTATTTGATTTACGATCAGCACAATCAGTTGGTTGGACTTTATGGCTTATGGAATCAAAAAAGTTTTAAACAAACTCGAGTGATCGATTATTCAAGGTCATTAAAGTTGATGAAACCTTTTTATAATGCCTATGCCAGTGTGCGTGGTGTTTTATCACTGCCAAAAATTCATGGAACCTTTGATTATTTAATGTTGCATAGTCCGCTATGTCATCCTGAACATCTGGACGTATTTGCAAGTTTGATTTTTCATGCAAAACAGCAGACAAAGCAACGTGGTAAAGAAACCTATTGTATTACTTTGGCAGAGAAGGACCCGCGTATTGAGTGGATGAAAAATACGACCTCACATGTGTTAAAAGCCAAGCACTATTTTCATAGTTTTAAAGCCAATCCATACGCTGCTTTTGATCGTAAACGTATTAGTTATTTTGAAGTTGGGCGTATATAGAGGAAGTGATAACGATCAAAAAATCAATTAAAACTGCCAAATCAATCATTTAAAATCATTCTAATTGTGTACTTATGTAACTGAGTTCTTCAGTATACTGCGCAAAGAATAATCAGAATGAGAAAGACATGTCGAAGTTGATGTGGGGAATTGGCAGTTTAGCGGTGCTTTCAGCAGCAGTGGTGGGAGGGAATTTATATGCAGATAAATCTCTTGCCCAATTTTATACACAGAATAATTGGCCCGCAGCTGTACAAGATGTTGATGTAAAGTACAGCAATTATCAGATGGGCTTGATGGGTGGAACAGTCGATTGGGTATTAACCCTGAAAACAGACCCGTGTAAACCGAAAGAAGTGATCGTGTTGAAGGGTACCGATCAGATTCAACGTGGGTTGAAAGGCTATAACATCAACTCGAATTTTAAGATTGTTCAACAACAAAGTACGTCTGAATATGCCAAGCTTTTTGGTTCGGATTTAACGGCAAAAACCTTGGTCAATTGGATTGGTCAAAGTAAAACAGATTTACAGATTCCTGCATTTAAAACGACTGCACAAGGTGCAACGGTACAAGCTGATGCCAGCCAATTGCAAATTCGAATCAATAGTTTACCGGGGCAAGCCACTAAGGTATCTGAGCTTTCAATCCATTTACCTGTGGTTCGGTTGAGTGAAGGTCCAATGCAAACCATGGTGCAAAATTTTTCGATGAAGACCAATCAAGGTTTAAATCAGGAAAATCTTGAAAATGGTTTTCTTGAAATCCAAGCGGGTTCTATCAAACGTTTAGATCAAAAGTTCTCAGGCGGCATGCGTGGTATGCAACTGCGTTGGGAGACCGAGCTAAATGAACATGATGTGGACTTTGAAGGCTATTTAAAAGCAGATGAGATGGATTTCCCAGGTTCACCGGTCACCAAAGATTTCGCACTGAATTTGGCATTGCATAAAGTCAATTTGGATAAAGTTCGAGCATTTAGTGAACTTTGGCATCAAGTGGAAAACTCATGCGATGCAGTGGGTGAATCAAGTGAAGAAATGACTCAAGCTTTCTTAGCAATCGCAAGTCAAGGTTTTGATTTTGAGTCTAAAGATAACTCGATCAGTATTGGTGGAGGTACAGCCTCTGCAAATGTCGTGGGGAAAGTCATGCCGGGTCACCATGCTTCAATGGAGTCTTTTATCAAAATGGTGCCAAGCTTACTGGATTTTCAAGCAGACTTAAGTTTTGATAAAAATATGATGACTGCAATCATGAATAACTTTTTGCAATTACAGGGCAAAAGTTTGTCAGGACAGGAAGCTGAAGCCATGTTTGCTGGTTTTGAAACATCAGGGCAAGGCAAGCGCGATGGCAATAACATGGTCATGAGTATGCAATATAAGTTTGGTCAAAAGCTTTTTGGTCAAGCCATACAAAAGAAATAAGCAACCAGTCGTTAGTCGTTTAGTTTGAAAATATAAAACCGTCATAGATTGGCGGTTTTATATTTTTGGCTACAGAATTATGATTTTCAGTTTATCGGAACACAGCGGCCTAGCCATTGTTGAACAGTTGAAAAGTTGCTAGCGTCAATGGGCAACTAGCCAATGAAAACAACAATAGGAAAGACACCATGTCACACGATTATTTTTTTAGACGGAAACTTGTTCATTCATCCATGCCTAAATGTTCTTGGGTAAAACACAGTCTTGTTAGTAGCATTTTTTTAATCGCTGTTCAGTCTATGGCTTTTGCGGGGGCGTCAATTTCAGATCAACGCTTGTCGAATGAAACGCAAGGGAAAAAAAGTTTAGTGAAGAAACCTTAGATATTATTGAGAGTGAGGCAGCTAAACCCAAAGAAGAGCAGCAGAAAAATTCAAATCATAAATCTAATCGTAATAATAAGATCATTCAAGAGACGCAGCTTGAAGGCTCAACCATGAGTGATTATTTGCTTCAAAAGAAAAGGGCAGCGGATCAGGTCGGGTTAATACAATCTCAAGAAGTCGCACCGATTAACCGTATTGTGCTGCAAGAGCGACACGAAAATATTCGAGTAACGTATCCAGATGGCGTCGTGGTTGAAATGAAGCACTGACGTGCTTCATTTCATAGATCAGGAATTTCTAAAGTCAAACCTTAGATTTGTGGATGAGTGATTTTCCATGCACGGTGAATTTTGGTATTACGTTTAAAGTCTAGGCCAATGGTTTCATTGCTGATTTCTTCAACGTCAAACATTACCATGATCACATCGTCCATCTCAAAACCACGGTAGTTGTTTGAGAAGTAAAGCGTTCCGTCAGTGGTTAAACGGTTCATGGCACGTTTAAGCAAAGACATATGGTCGCGTTGGACATCAAACGTACCATAGAACTTTTTAGAGTTAGAGAATGTTGGTGGGTCAATAAAGATCAGGTCATATTGCTCGTGACCTTCTTTTAACCATTCAAAACAGTCGCTAGAGAAGAACTGATGTTGTTCATCTGCATGATCTACAGTCAAACCATTCAGTACAAAGTTCTCTTTAGACCAGTTTAGGTAGGTATTTGATAAATCGACACTGGTCGTACTTGCTGCACCGCCAAGCGCCGCATGTAAGCTCGCTGTAGAGGTATAGCTGTATAAGTTTAGGAAGTGTTTGCCTTTGGCTTCTTTGGCAATGCGTAGACGCATTTGACGATGGTCAAGGAACAAACCTGTATCGAGGTAATCTGTTAAGTTCACCAAAATCTTAGCTTTGCCTTCTTGAACGATAAAACGTTTAGACGCAGTACTTTGTTTGGTGTACTGATTTTTACCTTCTTGGCGCGCACGTGTTTTAATGAAAATCGCATCACGACCTAAGCCTGTCACTGCACGAATCGCTTGAAGTGCTAAGTTAAAGCGTTTTTTGGCTTTTTCAGGGTCAATTTTTTTCGGTGGTGCATATTCTTGTACGTGTAAACGATCACCATACAAATCTACCGCGACATTAAAGTCAGGCAAATCGGCATCATATAAACGTAGGCAGAAAATATTTTCTTTGACTGCCCATTTTTTAAGATTCTGCATGTTTTTTTGCAGACGGTTAGTAAAGTCTTCTGCACCTTCAATTTTTTCAAATTGTTGCGGTTCCCAATGCTCTAGGAAAGGCTTTTGAACTGCCGCAGGTTTAACTGTACCAAAACGGACGTAAATTGGCAGCTTACCATTCATCAAACGCAAAATTTGCGGATCATTAAAGGCAAGGACATCGGCCTGTTCAACTTGTGCTGCAATAATCGCAGCAGGCTGGTTCGGGAAGTTCTTTTGTAACAGTGCCGATAGACCTAAATACAGTGCGCGGTTAGAGGCTTTATCACCTAAACGCTCGCCGTATGGCGGGTTAGTGACAACAAAGCTTTTCTTACCTGTTGCTTGGAAATCTGGCCAGTCTGCAAGTGTACGTTCTTCAATCTTAATTTGATCAAGTACAGATTCGAAACCTGCCGCGATAATATTTTGTTTAGTCGCTTTTACCGCTTCCCAGTCGGCATCAAATGCATAGAATTGTGGGAGAGGGTTTTCAAGTGCAGCTTTATGACGTTCAGCAGCTTCGCCTTTGATCGACATCCAAAGTTCATGGTCATGACCATTCCAACCATTAAAACCAAAACGACGAAGAAGGCCTGGCGCGCGGTCAGTCAAAATCATTAAAGATTCAATGATAAATGTCCCTGAACCACACATTGGGTCCAAGATAATATCGGGTTGATGCTGTTTAAGTTTTGCTTTCTGTAAGATGGCAGCCGCTAAGTTTTCTTTAATCGGTGCATCTGTCATGTAGCGACGGTAGCCGCGTTTATGCAGAGAGTCACCTGATAAATCTAAGCAATAAGTATGTTCAGTTTTGCCAGCTAATACATACAATGTAATTTCAGGTTGCTTAATGTCAATGCTAGGACGTTTGCCCACAGCTTCCATAAAGGAATCGACCACACCATCTTTGACACGTAAAGTTGCGAACTGAGAATTGACTTTAATGTCACGTTCGATGTGTAAACGAACAGCAAATGTACTTTGTGGTGCAAAAATAAGTGACCAGTCAAAGTTTATTGCACCTTCATAGAGCTCTTCCGCTACATCACGTGCATCATGCGTGAACTCTAATTCATGTGTATGAATCGGGGTGAGTACACGAGAAGCCAAACGTGACCACATGCAAATACGGTACGCATCTTCAAGTGTGCCTTTGAATACAAGACGACCCGGGAACTGTTCAATATTTTGAACACCTAAACCTTCAATTTCCTCGCGGAGTAAGGTTTCCAGTCCATCTGCACAGGTAACCCAATATGTAGAAAGACGCGGTTTCGAATTCATGTAAATTTCCAAAGGCAAAAAAGCAATCGCATATTTTAACGTATTTTCGTGGATTTGGGCGGACGATATTGCGCTGAAACTGGAGAAATATCGGTAGATTTGAATGACTTTATCAAATTTATTCTGTGTACATTGTGAGAAATATCACTTAATGGTACAAAAATTGCTATAACTCTGATCAAAATTCGATCTTTATAATTTTGATATCATTAGGGGTATTTATGACAGGGCTGGCAATCAATAGTCAATCAAACGCATTTTCAATTGCAACTTTAATCTATGCACGCTTACGTCGTGTATCAGGTCGAGTTATTGACGCATTATATGTGGTTGAGAATGTCGAATATGCACGCTTTGTTTCTAATTTGGCTTTGGAAACGGCTGATCCTGAATTATCTCGTTTAGTTGCACGTTTATATAGTGAGTTGAATTTGCATGAAGTTGCAGTTACAGCACCAGAAGAACCAATAGTTAGCTCAGTTCAATCTGAAACAGCAGAAATATTAATGAGCTAACCGACTGCGGAAGACATCTGTAAAGCACAGGTTGCACATCGTTATATTGGCGCATTGCGTTAATTCAATCCCGCTGTGAGCAGCAGCATAAATTTCCTGCTGCACGCAGCCTGACGTATCAACTCTCTTTCTTTATTTCACAAGTTATTTAACTGCGCAGAAGGCGGCTGTTTATAGCTGAACTTTATCTGTTTGAAAGTATCCAATTCAATCAAAAATAAGGACAGATGAAAGCCCTATTTGAAGGCTTTTTGAAAGGGGAAAGGTGAAGTTTAATTTAAAACGTTTAATTTATCTAATTGAAATGATAGATAGGAATTTGAAAATTCATTTTGAATAACATCATGAGTTTGCATTGAACGTTGAAAACTTCAACTGCCATTTGCCAAGATTCTCTGTATAATGCGTTAACTTAACGATAAGGAATCTCTCATGCACTTGGCGGCATTGCATACACCGAGCCAGATTCAACTCAACCAAGATGGTAACTTAAAACATTTCCTCACCATCGAAGGCCTTTCTAAAGAAACTCTCACAAAAATATTGGACACTGCACAGTCCTTTTTTAATGACCAAAATCAGCTGATTACCAACAACCTTTTAGAAGGCCGTACGGTGATGAACCTGTTTTTTGAAAATTCAACACGTACCCGAACTACTTTTGAAGCGGCAGCAAAACGTCTGTCTGCAAACGTATTGAACATTGATATTGCACGTTCAAGTACATCAAAAGGCGAGACACTGCGTGATACCTTGTGGAATTTAGAAGCGATGGCGACCGACATTTTTGTGGTTCGTCATTCATCGTCAGGCGCGCCGCACTTTATTGCCAAAGATGTTTGTCCGCATGTGGCAATCATCAATGCAGGCGATGGTCGTCATGCGCATCCTACGCAAGCCATGCTGGATATGTTGACGATTCGCCGTGAAACCAAAAAGAATTTTGAAGACATTTCCATTGCCATTATTGGCGATATTAAGCATTCGCGTGTTGCCCGTTCAGATGTCGCTGCATTGCAAACATTGGGCTGTAAAGATATTCGTGTCATTGCGCCAAATACTTTGCTGCCTTACGGTTTTGATGATTATGGCGAAGGCATTCGTTTGTTCAACAATATGGAAGACGGCATTCAAGACTGCGACGTGATTATTACTTTACGTATTCAAAATGAACGTATTGATTCTCCTGCGCTGTCATCTCAAGCCGAATTCTACAAAATGTACGGTTTGAATAAAGAACGCTTGGCTTTGGCAAAACCTGACTGCATCGTGATGCATCCAGGACCAATGAACCGCGGTGTTGAAATTGACTCGAGTATTGCCGATGGTGCTCAGTCCGTGATTTTACATCAGGTGACCAACGGTATTGCGGTGCGTATGGCGGTACTGGCTTTGGCGATGCAAGGTCAGCTGCAAGAAAAAGGTTTAATTGAAGCGATTGCGGTTTAAGGGATAGTCATGAGTATTGTTAAAGTTGAAAATGTACGTGTCTTAGATCCAATCAATCAAACTGACAGCGTACAGACGGTTTATATTGAAAATGGCCGATTGGTTGCCGAAAGCAATGCCGCTGAAACCATTGATGGTCAAGGCAAATGGCTGATGCCAAGTATGGTTGATCTCTGTGCGCGTTTGCGTGAGCCGGGTCAGCAGCAGCATGGCACTTTAAAGTCAGAAGGTAAGGCTGCGCGTGCGAATGGTATTTTGCATGTGTTTACCCCGCCAGACTCTAAACCGATTGTGCAGGACAATGGCGCATTGATTCATGGCCTAGTGGAAAAAGCCATGCTGGACGGCGGCATTTATCTGCAGGTGATTGGCGCGCAGACTCAAGGCTTGTTAGGCAAGCAGCCTGCGAATATGGCAGGTTTGAAAAAAGGCGGCTGTACTGCGGTATCGAATGCCAATGCGCCATTTATGGACGATGATGTGGTGATTCGTACTTTGGAATATGCTGCGGGTCTAAACATGACCGTTGTGTTCTATGCTGAAGAACCGCAGATTGCTAAAGATGGCTGTGTGCATGAAGGTTTTGTCGCATCTCGTCAAGGTTTGCCGATGATTCCTGCATTGGCGGAAACCGTAGCCATTGCAAAATATTTACTGATGATTGAAGCCACTAAAGTGCGTGCGCACTTTGGTCTGTTGTCATCAGGCGCATCTGTTGAATTGATTAAACATGCCAAAGCAAAGGGCTTACCGGTGACTTGTGATGTAGCCATGCACCAATTGCATTTAACGGATCAGTTGATCGACGGCTTTAATTCACTTGCACATGTGCGTCCGCCGCTACGTTCTGAGCAAGATAGAGACTTGCTCCGCCAAGCGATAAAAGACGGTGTGATTGACGCGATCTGTACACATCATGAGCCACTGAGCAGCTCTGCGAAAATGGCGCCTTTTGCTGAAACACTGCCCGGTTTTACTGCATTTGATACCTATGTACCTTTTGGTATTCAACTGATTCAAGAAGGCCTATTAAGCCCACTGGAATGGGTTGAGAAAGTCACACTCGCACCTGCTAAAGTAGCCAATATCCAACAACGTTGGGCAGATGAAGCGGGTTGGGTACTTGTTGATCCAGAGCTTGAATGGACCATCAATAAAGACACGATTGTGTCAAATGGTAAGAACACACCATTAATTCAGCACACCGTTAAAGGTAAAGTGCTTCAAGCTTTTTATGCCGTTTAAGCTGAAGCTCAATATGGAAAATGTTGAGTCCTAGCATTTTAATTTGATATCTAAAAGTCAGCTTCGGCTGGCTTTTTTTATGAGGATTGAAATTAATAGATTGAAAATAGAAAAGATATTAACGCGCTGACAAGTCCGAACAAATTATTACATTTGATCAAAAAATAAGCATATAAACTAAAGTACACATGAAAATAATGACAACTGCATGGAGTAAAAATATGAATATAGACTTATTAGCGCTGATTAAGCAGCACGTCTCCTCGATTGTGCTGGACGGTGATACACAACACTTAAATGAAAAAAATTCAGCCATTATCCAGTTTATTCCATTCCTGTTAAATATTTTTCGATCCAAACCTGAATTTATTGATGCCTTTCAAAAACAGTTAAACCCTCGTATTAGTGATATATTTTCAGCAAATCCCACATTAAAAGATCAATTTTTGCAACATCTCGGTGGCGGTACGGCCACAACGTCAGAAATAGAGCAAACCTTAAACCACTCTATAGCTCCAACTTTAGGGGCACTTGAAAATGAAGCGGGTTCATCTGATCCCGTCGCAATCACGCATTTACTTGATAATCATGCAGATAGCATTTTGGCGGCACTACCACAATGGGCAGTGCCTTTACTCGCAGGTTTAGGGGTCAACACTGCAGCTGGCCGTACGTTACACCAAGCGCCTGTTGTTGAACCAACACCTGTTATCGTTGAAGAAAAACGCTCGAATTGGTTATTGCCAATTATTGCGCTGCTTATATTATTGGGTCTGATCGCATTTTGGTTTAAGTCTTGTACTAATAAAGAAGAACCAACCACCTCTGCAACAACGGTTGCACAGCCTGCTGCATCTCAGCCAGCACATTTGCAATTTAGCACCGGTACAGATGGGCAGTTAACCAACTGTCAAATTCAAACTGGTGATTCAAATTATCTTGAAATTTTGCAGCAACAAGTCAAACAGATCTTTAACTTTAATACGGGCTGTGGTGCAACATCCGATACCAGTTACCATACTCAATTTATTGATCAAGATACCATTCCAACGGTTCTGCAAAAACTTAAAGGTGTGCCAAATACCACTTTAACCTGGACAGAAAATCAGTTATCGATTTTGTCGCAAAATCCTGCGGATGCTCAAAACCTTGCCAATCAAATTAAGCCTTTAGCAAAAAATATGACGGTATTGGTTCAAGAAGGTGTGAGTGAACAAACTGCAGTAGATAACAGTATTACTGATGCACAAAAAGCATTAGCGAGTATTAACCCTGAACAAGTTCGTGCTCTAGATGTTGCGACTGCGCTGAACTTACAAATTATTAATTTTGCGACAGGTTCATCTGATATTCCTGACGTGAATAAATCGATTTTGGATCAAGCGGCAGCGTTAATGCAGCGCGCTACAGAAGTACATCTGACTGTACAAGGTCATACCGATGCTGTGGGTAATGCGGAAGCGAATAAAGCGTTATCGCAAGAGCGTGCACAAACTGTGGTGGATTATTTGGTGTCGAAAGGCGTTGATCCTGCACAGCTTCAAGCGGTGGGTTATGGTCAAGAAAAACCGGTAGCAGAAAACAGCACCAAAGAAGGTCAATTCAAAAACCGTCGTATTGAGTTTGAAGTTTTAAATACTGAGAATGGCAAAGTACGAGATGTTACCAGTGAAGGCGTGACTGAAAAGACCAACTAAAACCACACCAAATTAAATGAGATGTAAAAAATCCCTGCACATGCGGGGATTTTTCTCGTCAAAGCGCTGTAATTTTGAGTAAAATACGCCCGAAGAATAAAATCATAATGGTACTTATACAATGAAAAAAATAGTCATCACGAGCCTCATGTTGTCTGCGGCATTAATTTCCGGCTGTGATAATTTTAAAAATAAAAAAGATACAGAAGCCAAAGCGGAAGCGCCTGCTTTGGAAGATTGGAGTTGTACTGCACAAGCCAATATTGACCAATTGCAAGATCATTTAAAAAAAGAATATCTCAAAGAATTAAACAAAGAAATACGTCAGTCAGATTATGAAGCCGATCAGCAACTCATGGATCTGATTGTAAAAAATCTAAAATTTAACATTCAAAATGTCACGACTTTAACTGAAGACCCTAATAAAGCCAAAACATTGGAATGTAGCAGTCAATTGTTGGTGGTTTTCCCGAAAGGATTACAAAAGCGTGCTGAAAACGCCTTTGCTGAACGACCATGTGATGAAGGCTGTGAAGAACGTGGTAATTATACTTTGAATGATTCACTCGAAGATGGTGAGTCAGGCTTAAGCATGGACAATGATCAGCTTAAAGGGAACTTTAGCTATAGCATCACTAAAACGGACAAAGATGGTTTAAGTTTAAGTGTCCCAAGTCAAAATGACGTAATTGATAGCGTTGTAACAGTGACACGTCATGCGGTGCTATATGCGGCATATAGTGCTCAAAATAAGCGAAACGAAGAATCCTATCAGCAAGGGATGGAGAGTCAATCTCAACAAATGAGCCTTGCACAAAAGGCAATGGATATTCGAAAAAAAGAGCTAGATCAGGATAATGCCAAAGTGGTGGATCGTCTCAATCAGACTTGGGATCGTTTTAGTGATGAACAAAAGGCGCAGTTACAGCAAGATCAAGCAGACTGGTTTGAAAAGCGTGATATCGATTGTAAAGTGCTTGCACAAAAAAGTGTTTATTCATTAAATGAAAGTGAAAAAGAGACTTATCAAAAGCATTCGCAATACTGGGATGATGCGATGAATACGCAAAATCAAGAGTTGCAATATACCAAATGTTTTAATCAGAAAACTACAGAACGAATTGTGTATTTAAATAACGTGTTTAATTGATCTAAAAGAAGAAAAGCCCTCAATTGAGGGCTTTTCTTTGAATCTTAGTTTATTGCTTGATGATCAAAACAGGAATTGGGCACTGCGTTAAAATATTTTGTGCCACGCTGCCTAGCATGGCTTTTTTCAAACCTGTGCGTCCATGTGAACCCATGATGATTAAATCCGCAGAGATTTCATCAGCCACTTGTAAAATCCCTTCAGTTGGCGATACACCATGAATCAAACGAGTTTTAACCTCGATACCATCACGTACAAAGGTTTGTTTGATATCTTCTAAACGCAGCTGAGCACTTTTTTCAGCCTGCATAAAATATTCAGTGATTGCAGGTGCAACAGCATAGAAATCGACACCAACGAATGGATCAACAGCAACAACACTAACAATGGTCACTTGTGCATTTTGACTTTTAGCCAAGCTGAGCGCATGTTCAACAGCAGAATATGAAATTGGAGATTCATCCACAGGGACTAAAATTTGTTGATATTGACTCATATCTGCTTCCTTAATATTTTAAATGTTATCAATCTAATCTTGCTCTATTCACGATATTGTATGAATTAGACAAAAGGGTAAGCCTATGGGTGAAGGGTGTGCTGAATAGAAAAAAGCCCACATTGTGTGGGCTTAGTCATCTTAAGCTTTTACAACCAACACGGGTAATTCAGTATTGCTGAGTACATCTTGCGCGAAACTACCGAGTAGCATTTTCTTAAATCCTTTGCGATCATGTGAACCCATCACGATCAAATCGGCTTTCACTTCATTGGCTGCTTCTACGACACCTTCAGCAGAAACTTGACCTTTAATAATCTTACTTTGTGCATCTATACCAACTTCAGTCGTGATTTGCACAGCTTCTTTTAATGCAGATTCTGCATTTGCGTAAGCTTGTACGAAATATTCTTTCATGATTGATGAAGAATAATAAAAGTCTGCATCGGTAAATGGGTCTTCAGCAACAAGGCTGATTAAAGTGAGTTGGCTGTTAAACGCCTTGGCAATAATTGCAGCTTTTTTAACTGCAGAAAACGAGATTTCTGAACCATCGACAGGTACTAAAATGTTTTGATATGACATGGAACAATCTCCTGTAATTTTGATTTTAAACCCTATAGATTATTGATAACACATTGTCGTGCATGGTTCAATTTATTAATCTGAAAAATATTGTAAATTCATAAAATTACATAAATTAATGTCGATAAATCGTCAAATAAATCTGAGCAAAAAACTCGGACTTTGCTCAAAAAATATTAAAATAAAATCGACTAATTTTCTCGGATTTTGAGCTTAAAAGATCAATTTGAACTTTATGAAAATAAGCCTAAACTATATACAATTTTAAATCTAAGATTTATAACAGAATTGATGTGATTGGATAGTTAGATATGTCATATAAATTAGGGTTGGTTGTACTCAGCATGTGTTCAGTGTTGCATTTGTCTGGTTGTCAAAACACGCAAAGCAGTACCAAAGTGATTGCAGGCGCATTTAACTTATCGACACAAGTCCAAAAGACCTTTATCAACTTATATGCGCCTGACAATGTTATTGTGCAGTCAAATATTCAATATCTACAAAATCCAAATTTAAACTTGGATATCTATCAACCTGAAACAAGTATGGCGATTGCACCAAGACCAACGATTGTTTGGATCCACGGTGGCGGTTGGGTCTCAGGTTCAAAAGAGCATGCAGGTGGATATTTTAAACGGCTCGCAGCCCAAGGCTATAATGTGGTTTCTGTTCAATATCAGTTTGCACCTGAAGCCATTTATCCCACACAGCTCAACCAAATAGATGCAGCACTGACGTTTTTGAATCTACATGCGGCACAATATGGCATTGATTCTCAAAATATGTATTTGGCAGGGGATTCTGCCGGTGCAAATATGGCCAGTCATTATGCCGCCTTGGTTACGAATCCAGATTTTGCGCAAGCGTCAAAGATTCAACCTGTATTAAAGCCTTCACAGCTTAAAGGGCTGATTTTGCATTGTGGTATTTATGATTTAAACAGCTTTGTAAATACTGCACCCGCAGAGATTGGACTGATCGAGTGGGGCGTCTATAACTTAGTTCAGGCGTATACCGGAGACAAAAAAGATGATGCCGAGTTTTTAACGCGTATTTCAACGGCCTCAAATATTAATTCAAAATATCCGCCTGTATTTATCAGCGGTGGTAATAAAGATTTTTTAACCAAAACGCAATCTGAGCCTTATGTAGAAAAATTGCTGGAAAATAATGTACCTGTGACAGCGGTTTTTTATCCAGATTCGAAAGAATTTTTGGTACATGAATATCAATTTATGATGAGTAAAAAGGCCAGCCAGCAGACCTTTGATCGCACTTTAGAATTTTTGCAACAACACACACAGACCGTCAAAAATTAAAAACAGACTTAAAAGGCTTGCAGAATAATCTTTAACTTAATAACATACCTACCAGTTGGTATGTTTATTTTGGAATGATTAATGAATTCGGTAACATTGGCCTATGGCTTACTGTCATTGGCGATTATCTCAGAAGTAATTGGTTCGACATTTTTGGTGAAGTCAGAAGGGTTTACCAAACTTGCGCCTTCATTGGCTGTCGCAGTTTTATTCTGTTTGGCATTTTATTTATTGTCTCAGGTGATTAAAGTCATACCACTTGGTATTGCTTATGCCATTTGGGCAGGTGTTGGTATTGTTTTAACTGCACTAATTGGCTACTTTATCTTTCGTCAAAGTTTAGACCTCCCAGCCATGTTAGGGATAGGCCTGATTGTTTCAGGTGTGGTCGTGATCAACCTGTTTTCAACTTCAGCTGGACACTAATATGGATAATCCGCATCAGCGTAAGAAAGAGCCTCAACTGATACGCCAAAGTATTTTGCAGCATGCAATCCGTCTTGCTGCTGATAAAGGTGTTAATGGGGTGTCGATTCAAGCCGTTGCGGATTTAGTTGGGGTTACAAAAGGTGGTGTATTTCATCATTTTTCAAATAAGCAAAAGCTCTTAGAGTCCATGATTGTGATGCTTTTGGCTCAATTAGACGAGGTCGTTGACCGATTAATTGACGAAGACCCTGAGCCATACGGTCGTTTTACCCGAGCCTATATTGAAATTACTTTAGAAAAACAAATCATGGGTTTGCAACAGTCTTGGTCCGCGATTTCGATGACCATGCTGACCGATAAAACTTTTAATGAATTTTGGATCGAATGGATGAAATCACGTTTAGAGCGACATCATCAGACCGATTCAGATATAGAACTGAAAATTGTACGTTATGCAGCTGATGGTATTTGGCTCACCGCTTTTACAGAAGTGGAAGACGAAAGCGAAACCCAATTATTAAAACAAGAACTGATCGCCCGAACGTATCGAGCGAAATAGACTAAAGAACGCTGTTTGTAAATGTGCGCTTAATTTCTTTTATATTTGAAAATAGCATGTACGACTAAACCAAAGACCAACCCCCAAAACGCGGAACCAATACCAAAAAATTGTACGCCCGATGCACTAAACAAGAAGGTGAGTAGAGCAGCGTCACGTTCACTCGCTTCTTGGAAAGCAATGACGATGTTGTGTCCAATGGTGCCTAGTAGGGCAATGCCTGCTAAAGCGGTAATAAATATCAATGGGAAAGCGGTTAAGAAACTCACCAAAGTGGCTGCAAACAGGCCCATCAAAATATAAAAGAAGCCACAGGTCATACCTGCGATATAGCGCTTTTTCTCATCGGGGTGGGCTTGGTCATCTAGACTGATGGCAGCACTAATCGCAGCAATATTGACACTAAAACATCCAAATGGCGCGAGTAGCGTTTGGGCTGTCCCAGTCCAACCAATCAGTTGATTGACGTGGGGTTGATAACCATAACTTTTAATCATGGCTAAACCTGGTAAGTACTGAGAGGCCATATTGATTACAAAGAGTGGTAGCGCCAAACCCAGTATTGCTGAGATCGAAAATTCAGGTTTGACCCAAACCGGCTGTGCGAGTTCTAAATTAAGCGCCGGTAATTGAAAGCCAAGTAATAATGGACAAAGCATAATGCCAATGATTACTGTAATGACAATGCTATAACGTGGTAACAGCCGTTTACTGAGGACATAGGCAGCCAGTAAACCCAGAACGAATGCCCATTCATTTTGTAAACTGACAAATAGCTCAATACCAAATTTTAGAAGTACGCCCGCCAACATTGCACTGGTGAGACTTTGCGGGATATAGCGCAGTATTTTTTCAAAAATGCCTAAAAATCCGAGTACTGCTGTCAATAGGCCACAGACCAAGAAAGCACCTAGGGCGGCATTCATGCTGTAACCATTCGCAGTCGCTAAAATCAGTGCCAGTCCTGCAGTGGACCATGAAGTCGCAACGGGATATTTAAATTTCCAAGACAGAATCAGCCCGCTTAAGCCGATACCCAAACCTAGAGCCCAAAACCAAGAGGTTATTTCTGCAGTGTTGGCACCGAGCATTTGTGCAGATTGGATCACCAAAACAGCCGAGACACTGATCCCGACTAAGAACGTAATAAAACCTGCAAAAGCAGCTGGAATGGAGAAGTCTTGGAGTAGTTTTTGCATAATGATCGAGCTATGACTATTGTTGGCGCAGATTTAAGATGACATTTTTCAGGATGATACGCTCAAGTCCTGTACAGTAAAAGTGCTCATCGAGATATTATGGAAATACTTTATTTATTCACAAATGACACTTTAACAAACGGCACTTTAATAGAACGAATCGACAACCTACATTGAGGATGTTTCAACCATTCAAAAGTTTAAAGGCATATAGATTTTTAAGTAAAAAAAACAGAAATACTTTGCCCATGTCGGTTACATGGTAGATGTCGCAAGCTTTAGACCAAATCCACAAAATAGAAGACCAACTGCTGCTACACAGCATGCCGTAAATTTATAACGATGGCTAAAATAGGTGGCCAGTTTTGCACCCGAAAAGATCAAAATCGTTAAATAGCTCATACTGATAATTTGCAATACGATCGCGAGTACGGTAAATGTAATCGCAGGATATGGATATGCAGGATCAACGAATTGCACAAAGAACGATAAGTAAAAAAGAATGGCTTTAGGGTTTAAAATACTGATGGTTAATGCAGTCTTAAACGGTTTCAATTCATTCAAACTCAGTTGCTTGGTGTCGAGTTGTTCTGGCATCTGAACGGCATTCCATGTTTGGTAGGCAGCCTTGAAAAGTTTGATACCTAGATAACTTAAATACAGCGCACCGACAATTTTTAATAATAAGAATAACCAAGGGAAGGCGTGAAGTAAGGATGCAGCCCCGAGAGCGGTGAGTAAGATTAAGATTAAATCGCCAGTATAGACACCAAAAGCGCCTAAATAGCCGACCTTAATGCCATAGCGAGAAGCAACAGACATGACATAAAGTGAATTTGGTCCGGGTAAAATCACAATTAATATCGTACCAATAATAAAGGTCGTTAAGTCTGTGATTCCAAACACTGAAGACACTCAAATAAAAAACCGAAGCTGTAGTATACAACTTCGGTTCTAGAGGAAACTGAAAATTTCTAAGCTTTTATTTCAGCATCTAAGCCAAAAGTTTGACGCAGTAAGTTACTTAATTGCTCACGAGCTTTAATAAAACCATTAATACCGCCTTGTAATAGTTGGAAAGACATTAAGTCTTTTTCAACTTCAGCTTTGAAAGTTTGCTTGTCGAGCACTTGTACATCGTGTTGACAGTGTGCATGTGCATGATGATTAGACAATTGCACTTCAACGGTACGCTGATCTTTTTCCAGTTCTGCCAATAAATTTGGTGAAACTGTCAATAAATCACATCCTGCTAAGCCGAGCACTTGATCAATACTACGGAAGCTAGCACCCATAATTTCAGTTTTGATGTCATGTTGTTTGTAGTAGTGGTAAATCTGCTTCACTGATAACACGCCCGGATCTTTCTCAATCGGGTAGCTATCCACATTTTCAGCTTTTTTGTACCAATCTAAAATACGACCGACAAATGGCGAAATCAGCGTGACTTGAGCATCTGCACAGGCTTGAGCTTGATGTAAGCCAAACAATAAAGTCAGATTACAGTGAATGCCTTCGGCTTCAAGGGCTTTAGCGGCTTGAATGCCTTCCCATGTTGAGGCAATTTTAATTAAGATACGGTTTTGATCGATACCATACTGTGCATATAAAGCCAATAACTCTTTAGCTTTTGCAATGGTGGCATCAGTATCATAAGACAAGGCTGCATCGACTTCTGTAGATACACGTCCTTCGATCAATTTTAAAATTTCAACACCAAATTTGACCGTAAGAATATCGATGGTGCGCTCAACCAGCTCATCGTTTTGATAACCTTCTTTACGCGCTTGTTCAAAAGCACTTTCAATCAGTTCTTTATTTTCAGGTTGATTTGCCGCTGCTGTAATTAAAGATGGATTTGTAGTCGCATCCAATGGACGGAATGTATTAATCGCAGCTAAATCACTGCTGTCAGCAACAATCGTTGTTAGGCTTTTTAATTGGTTTAACGCATTTTGAGTCATTTGAAATCTAGTTCTTAATGTTCTTGGTGTACATACTTTTATAACACAATCTGTTTAGAACCCAACCAAAAACTGCCCAATTAGGCGGTCTAAATCGTAGTTTTTCGTGAATTTCGGATGTGATTAATCAAAAAATGAGCAGCCGAGCCGAGAGGTTTTTCACGGTTCCAGACCAAGTCGACGAAATATTCAAATTTGGGTGTGAAATCTTGAAAGCTTAAGATTTTGAGTTGATCTTTGAGCGTCGGATTTTCATTAAACATCTCGAGGGGAAGCACACCCCAACCCAGACCTTGAATAATCATAGAACAGGCTGAGTGGTGGTTATCTGTACGCCAACTGTGTTTGGAAAATAACAATTCTGGTTTAATGCTTTTATCACGACTTGCAACCACGATTTGCCGACTTTGCAAAATTTGCTCAAAACTGACTTGCTTAAATTTAGACAGGGCATGTTTTGTCGCTGCAACAGGAACCAATGCTTCACGCTTCAATTCGACAAATTGTTCATAACTCTCAAGCTGTTCACGTTCAAACATTAGAGCAAGCTGCGCTTGACCCTGTAATAACATCTTTTGAGCATCTTCTTGAGGCGCAGAAAAAATATTGATTTGCAAAGATGGAAAATGAGTTTCTAGCAAAGAGATATAGTCGGTCCACTGCGTATGAAGCAGTTCTGATACCACCACGATATTCAGTGAAGACTCTAAACCATGACTCAGCGCAATCGCATGCTGTTTCCACTGATTGATTTCTATCAATAATTGTTCAGTTTTTTCATACAGGTTAAGCGCTTGAGTGGTGGGCACAGGCTCACGACCAACGCGCTCAAACAGTTTAAGGTTGAGATCAATTTCGAAATTCGCAATGGACATGCTGACAGCCGAAGGTACTTTGCCGAGTTGTCTGGCAGCTGCGGAAAATGATCCTGTTTCCATGACTGTTTTAAAAATCATCAGTTGTTCTTGATTAATATTCATGTGCATACAGAAAAAATAAAGGAATACAACCTTTCAATAATATTGAAAGAACCTAACTCGATTAATCAATAATATAAAAATAAAATAAGTTTTTTACAAATAATAGAGTGTTTCAAAATGACGATTTCCAAGAGAAGGATTATTCATGCGCTAAGCTATGAGATCATCCTATTGGTGATCATTGCTATTGCTTTAAGTTTTATTTTTAAAGTTCCGATGGAGGTGACAGGTACGCTCGGTATTGCAATGGCGGTCACTTCTGTGATTTGGAACATGATTTTTAATCATTATTTTGAAAAATTTGAAGCAAAAAGAAAGTTAAAAAGAACCTTTGGTGTACGTGTTTTACATGCGATTGGATTTGAGGGCGGCTTAATGCTTGCAACCATCCCAATGGTGGCTTATGCCATGCATATGACCTTATGGCAGGCGATTTTGCTCGATTTTAGTATGACCATGTGTATTTTAGTCTACACATTTATTTTCCAATGGTGCTATGACCAGATTGAGGCGCACTTGGGTTACCAACCACAATATCGTTAAATTTCAATAAGAAAATCACATTGGCCTGTATTGATAAGTACAGGCCTTTTTTGCATTAAAATAGTGCAAAATTTTACAAATAACAATATACAAAAACATAATATAACTATAAAAAATTATACTAATTACATAACTTTTAAATATAAGAACAAAGAATGTTTTTATAAATTAATTAAAAAAATATGCAAAACAAGGGGTTGGCATATGAAATTGATAAAAATTGTCACACCTGTTGTTTTACTTGGGCTTACACAATTTACATTTGCAGATGGTAACTTTAAGCGCTTTTCTGTATCTGCAGGTTGGTTACACGTGATGCCGCAAGGAAAGGCGAATCCTTTTAACATTAATACTTCTGTGGCAAATGGGACACAGGCCAAAGTTGGAAGCATTAGTGAAGAGGGTTTTTTACAAGCAATTGACCCAAATGCAACGATTCAAGACGGTGATAACACAGTAAATTTAAAGGAGACTTTAGGAACATTATTAGAAGATAGTTTTATTAATGGACTCATGACAGATGGCAAAGGCAATATCAAACCAGATATTGCAGGGACATCGACATTATATGGATTGGAAAATTGGTCAGCAGGAGGCACTGGTCTAGAAGCAGAGGATGTTGATACTTTAGGTTTGATGGTCAATTATTATATCAATGACAACGTATCCTTACAGATGATTGGCGGTATTCCTCCCAAAGTGGATATTCAAGGGAAAGGGATGATTACGGCACCTTTATCTGGCAATGCAATGCCGGGAGGTCTTGCTGGTTTGCTGTTTCCGGACGGTTTACCTTTGGATTATGATGTACCAATTACCAATCTGGATGCTTATGGTAAAGCAGCAACAGCGCGTGCTTGGACGCCAGTATTTCAAGCTCAGTATCAATTTGGAAAATCGGGCGTGAATAAATTCAGACCTTATGTAGGTGCAGGGATTATGTATGCGTATTTTAATGATATTGAACTCAATAAAGGTATTGAATCTGACTTAATTGCTGCAGGGCATATGATTCAAAATATTAAGGATAATCTTGCAGGTGCTGCATTAGACGGTAAAGAATCATCAGGTAAAATGGTGGTCGATGTCGATGCGGATGATGCGATTGCTCCAATTGTCACACTCGGTTTTACCTATGACTTCACCCCAAATTGGTTTACAGCAGCTTCAGTGTCTTATGCAAAGTTAAATAATAAGACCAAGATCGATGTGATTAACCAAACGACCGGTGAACAGTTAATTCATGCAACGACAAAGATCGATATTGATCCCATCATTACTTATTTAGGTGTCGGTTATCGTTTCTAAAAATTATGAAATCTCTGAAATAAATAACCGCTCATAAGAGCGGTTTTTTGCTTTAAAGCATAAAGGATTATTTTTCAATAATCGCTGTTACGCCTTGACCACCCGCAGCACAAATTGATACGAGTACACGGCCTGAACCTTTTTGGTTCAATAGTTTTGCAGCAGTTGCAATAATACGACCACCAGTTGCAGCAAATGGGTGGCCTGCAGCAAGAGATGAACCTTTCACGTTCAATTTAGAACGATCAATTGAACCCAATGGTGCATCTAAGCCTAAACGTTCTTTACAGAATTTAGGATCTTCCCAAGCTTTCAGTGTAGACAATACTTGAGATGCAAACGCTTCATGAATTTCATAGTAATCGAAATCTTGTAGCGTAATACCTGCACGTTCTAGCATACGAGGTACTGCATACGCTGGCGCCATCAATAAGCCTTCTTTTTTCTCTACAAAGTCAACCGCCGCTGTTTCTTGGAAAGTTAAATAAGCAAGAACTTCGTGACCGTTTGCTTTTGCCCATTCTTCTGATGCAAGAAGGACACATGACGCACCATCAGTCAGTGGAGTCGAGTTACCCGCAGTCATCGTACGTGCATCGCCTTTCCCAAACGCTGGTTTTAACTTCGCAAGTTTTTCTACTGATGAGTCTGCACGTAAGTTGTTGTCACGCTCTAAACCAAGGAATGGCGTAATAAGGTCATCGAAGAAACCTTCTTCATAAGCAGCTGCCATTTTTTGATGCGAAGATGCAGCAACTTCATCTTGCGCTTCACGAGAGATACCCCATTCAAGCGTTGTAATTGCTTGATGGTCACCCATAGAAAGACCTGTACGTGGTTCACCGTTCTTCGGTGCATCCATCAAATCTTTTACATTAATTTTAGTTAATGCTTTAAGGCGATCTTTACCTGTTTTTGCGATGTTCAGTTCAAGTAGTGCTTTACGTAAACCATCACCAAAAGCGATCGGTGCATCAGAGGTTGTGTCTACACCACCAGCAACACCCACTTCGATTTGACCCAATGCGATTTTATTAGCAACCAAGAAAGCTGCTTGTAAACCTGTACCACATGCTTGTTGAATATCGTAAGCAGGTGTTTCAGGAGCAAGTTCGGTATTGAGTACACACTCACGGGTCATGTTAAAGTCACGACTATGTTTTAACACAGCGCCAGCAACAACTTCACCAAGGCGTTGACCTTGAAGGTTGAAGCGTTCAACAAGACCATTTAATGCAGCTGTGAACATATCGCTGTTCGATGCAGTGAAGTAAGCGCCGTTAGAACGAGCGAAAGGAATACGATTACCACCGATAATAGCAACGCGGCGAACTGTGTTTTGACTCATGGTATTATCCTGTTGAACAGACGTTTGAGTTGTTGATTTTAAAGCTGTTTTAGGGTTTGAAGCGGGTGTCTTAGTACGTGTAGATGCACGACGAGGACGGCTCGTTTTAGCGACATCACTTGTAGACTTGGTTGCTGTGCCCGTACTTTTAGCGGTACGTGGCGTACTCTTTGATGTATTTGACACAGTTTCCGTAGTCGGACTTTCGACTGCTGGATTTTCTTGAGTTGTTTTGCTCATAAGGCTTTTCCAAGCATGTTGATGATCTTCTTGACGGCTACATTAGCATATTCACCAAAGGGGTAAATTGACTAAAATGACATTCGCTAAAGCATTCAGGTCAAGCCATCTGCGGTTTAACTCAAGTATGATTCCATGGAAACTGATGGAACTATTGAAATATAAGTATCTGACATCATCTTGAAGTTAAAGGGATATCTTCAGATCCATCAAAAATTAATCTGTATGAGAGATAATAAACATGACTGATCAATACCAAACATTTGCAAAATCTCCTATTGGTAAATTTGTCATCAAAAATTTAGGTTTACCATCACCGACTTTTTTAGAGCGTTTTGAGTCTGCAACACCTGTAGTTAAAGGTGCGGTTTTATTCGGTGCAGCGCCTGCTTCAACATTGTCTGGTGCAATTGCACAAGTCTTGGCAAATATTCATGCCAATAGCTATGCAGGTAATAATGCTGAATTACAACAAGCTGCGGCAAAATCAGGTCTGAACTTAAGCGCATTTAACGAAGGCGATAAAGAGTCTAAGTTTAAAGTTGTGGTATTTGATGCTTCAGGTATTCAAAACTCAGAACAACTGCATGCCTTATATGCATTTTTTAACCCAATCGCGCGTCAAATTCAGGCGTCTGGTCGCGTTGTCGTTGTTGGTACAACACCAGAAACTGCGAAAACTGTGAAACAAGCCATTGCACAACGTGCATTAGAAGGTTTTGTAAAATCAGTCGGTAAAGAGTTTAAGAAAGGGATTGCTGCACAGTTAGTCTATGTGGACGAAGGTGCTGAAGCAAACTTAGAATCTGCATTACGTTTTGTAATTTCACCACGTTCAGCTTATGTATCGGGTCAGGTGATTCGTGTATCTAAAGCAGATGTTGTGGATGTTGATTGGAATAAGCCGCTTGCAGGCAAAACAGCTGTTGTAACAGGTGCAAGCCGTGGTATTGGTGAAGCAATCGCACATGTATTGTCACGTGATGGCGCGCATGTGATTTGTTTAGACGTTCCACAGCAGCAAGCAGACCTTGACCGTGTTGCAGGTGAAATTGGCGGTTCTACGCTCGCGATTGATATTACTGCAAACGATGCCGGTGAAAAAATCAAAGCGGCTGCAGCTGCTCAAGGTGGTTTGGATATCATCGTGCACAATGCAGGGATTACCCGTGACAAAACTTTGGCCAATATGAAACCTGAGCTTTGGGACTTGGTGATTAACATTAACTTGTCTGCGATTGAGCGTGTAAATGATTACCTTCTTGAAAATGATGGCTTCAATGCAAATGGTCGTATTGTGTGCGTATCTTCTATTTCAGGTATCGCAGGTAACTTAGGTCAAACCAATTATGCTGCTTCTAAAGCAGGTGTTGTTGGTGTGGTTAAATTTACTGCTCCATTATTGAAAAATGGCGTAACCATTAATGCTGTTGCTCCAGGCTTCATTGAAACGCAAATGACTGCTGCGATTCCATTTGCAATCCGTGAAGCAGGTCGTCGTATGAACTCGATGAGTCAAGGTGGTTTACCTGTAGACGTTGCTGAAACGATTGCGATGTTTGCTTCAACGGCATCGACAGGCTTGAACGGTAACGTGGTACGTGTGTGTGGTCAAAGCTTGTTAGGGGCTTAATACATTCCTCTTAAAACTCCCTCTCTTTAAAGGAGAGGGCTAGGGAGAGGTAAAAATTTGCTATAAATGGAATGGGGCTAACCCTCATTCTAGCCTTCTCCTCGAGCCATATATGGCGCAAGAGAATAGGCTTTTAAAACATTGAAATAAAAACTTCCAAAGGTTTAGTATGAATACTCGCCATTTTAGTCAACTTCCAAAACCTTATTTAGCCTATCCAAAAGTGATTCAAGGCTTGATTTTTAAAAAGCCTAAAGCTGAAAAAGTGCTGCCGCAAGTTGAATATGTGGTGGATTCATTTAAGGTTGATCAAAAGCATTTAAAAGCTTATAACGAAGTGTGTGGCTTTAAAAACAATGGTTATATCCCAGCGATTTATTTGGCTGTGCTTTCTCAAAGTTTGCAAATGCATATGATGACCACGGAAGCTTTTCCTTTTGCGATCTTAGGTTTGGTACATATTCGTAACCAAGTGAAGCAATATCGCAAAGTCGGTGTGAATGAAACACTGTCATTGTCATGCAAATTTGGTGAATTACAGCCACATGATAAAGGCGTGCAATTTGACTTTATTACCACTGCAAAAGTGGGCGATGAAGTGGTTGTAGAATCATTAACCACGTATTTAGCACGTCAAAAAACAGAGAACAAAGCTGCGGCAAAATCTACCGAAACAAAGCCAGCAGAGTTGCAAGTTCAAGCTGAATGGAATGTTTCTGAAAATACCGGTCGCCGTTATGCGTTGACTTCTGGTGACTTTAACTTAATTCATATTCATGCTGTAACAGCAAAAGCGTTTGGTTTTAAACAAGCCATTGCACATGGTATGTGGAGTAAAGCCAAAGCTTTGTCGAGCTTAACTTTGCCAGATGCCTATGAAGCAGATGTATGGTTTAAATTACCAATGTATTTGCCTTCTCAAGTTGAGTTCCTTACTGCACAAACGGGTAAAGATACAGAGTTTGCCATTCGAAATAGTAAGAACAAAAAACCGCATGTCGCGGGAAATGTGAAGGCACTTTAAGACTTAAGCCTAAATCGATATCGGTTTAGGCTTTTTTGTTTTAATCTCAAGCGATTCATATTCAAAGGAATGATGATGCAGGCGCTCAAAGAATATCTATTTGCACAGAAGAATAATTATCAAGGTACAGTCGACGAGGCGTTTCAAGATTTGGCGGCGCAATTTAGCCGGATGCAGGATGCTCGAAGCCACTTAGGCGGAGCAGCCTTAGTGGTATATTTTAAAGGTCAAAAAGTCGTAGATATTTGGACTGGTAAAAAGTCAGCCGAAGAAGCTTGGCAGGCCAATACACCCTCGGTCTGTTATTCCACGGGTAAAGGTGTACTTGCAACGCTTGCACATATTTTAGTGAGCGAAGGCTTTCTTGATTACGATACTCCCGTTGCAGCATATTGGCCGGAGTTTGCTCAAAATGGCAAGTCGGATATCACATTAAGGCACATGCTGAGTCACCAAAGTGGTTTATACGATATCCGTAATATCATTGAAACGGCATCTGAAATGGCAGATTGGCCACATATGCTTAATGTCATCGAACAAGCTAAGCCACGTTTTGAGCCGACGACTGATGCGGCATATCAACCTTTAACCTTCGGTTGGCAAGTGGGTGGTATACTTGAAAAGGCCACAGGTCGACCGCTTGCTGAATTGATGCAACACTATTTAGTTGAGCCTTTGGCATTGGATCATGCATTTTTTGGCGTACCAGAGCATCAACTTAGTGAGGTTGCTCGCTTGATTCCGAAAAAGAAACAAGTAGAACGTGCTGTAGATACATCTGCACAAGAAAATACCCAAGCGCAGACAACGAAAAAAAAGACAGAGACACGAAAACCGTCAATCTTTGATCAGCTTCTGCAACTTTCTGGACAAAATTTGCAAGACTTTCAAGATGGTATGATTCCTAAAGGAATGCGCAAGTTTTCATTTTTTAGTGATGATGGTTTACAAGCCATTATACCTGCGGCTACTGGTGTATTTAGTGCCAATAGTTTAGCGAAAATCTATGCAATGCTGGCTAACCAAGGGCAGTGGCAGGGACAGACCTTAATCACGCCACAAGTTTTTGAATCTTTAAGTAAAATTCAATATAAAAAACGTGATCGTATTATGCCTTTACCGATGAATTGGCGTTTGGGATATCATCGAATTTTAACTTTAGGCAAATCTAGTCAAGGTTTTGGACATATTGGTTTTAATGGTTCTGGGGCCTGGTGCGATCCGCAGCGTTATTTAAGTTTTGCATATACACATAACTTTGCGACGGGTTCAATCACCGGCGATTATCGCTTATGGGGCTTAACTCAAGAAACGCTTCGCTGTGCAGACAAAGCACTTAAAGGACGTAAGGGCTGGCTTTAAGATACTTCGGGATAGAACAGAAATTGGGGAAATGTGAAAAATATGCTATTTTCCCACGCAGTTTTAGATTGCTGTGATATCCCTATGAAAAAAGTTGTTTTGATTCCCTTAGTAGCAACGTCGGCAATGTTGGGTTGTCAGGATTCAACTCAAACGAAAGCAAAAGAGATAGAAGCGATTACTGCCGAAAAACAGCAAGCTGCATGGGTCGGTGATTTTAAAGGTACCACGCCGTGTATGGGCTGTATTTCTCGTTGTGAAGATTGTCCTGGCATGGCTGTGGCTATAGAGCTACATGAAGACCAAACCTATACACTCACTCGTGAAAGTCTAAGTGGTCATAACGAAGTAGAAGTGCTAAAAGGTGTAATTCGTTTTAAAGATGAATCAAAGCAGCAGCTAGAACTTATGAATGTGCAAACGCGTAATCTTTTGTATGTTGATTTGGATCAGCAATTACTTGAAATTCGGGAAGACCAGACGGCGAAACGCTATCAAATGCAGAGTGATTTTTTGCTTAAGCGGGCAGAGACTTAATTATAATTAAATCGTTCTTTCTTTACGTAGTTTGTCAGTCATGATAAAAAACCACTTTATAGTCTAATTTTTATAAATAATGATAAAAAAAGAATTATCAATTACGGAGTTATTTGGAATTTTATCCATAGCAGCCCTCACAATTTCTGTTATTTCGAATGCATTTTTCTATTACTCTTTAGATGCTATATGGATAATGTCTGTTTTATCTCCATCATTTTATATTTTTGAAATTATTAAGGTATTAGTCTTAAGTTGTTCAGTCATAGCCGTAGTTGGTGTTCTATTAGATTTCTATAAATTTTTATTTAAACAATATTGCAAAAGTAAGCCTAAAAAGAAAATTTTAGTTTCTAATCATATTACGGAAGCAGAGCTGAAAGAAAAAATCGAACAGTTTTTAAAAAAGCATAAGCTGCTACAAGCTATATTTGTCATTATTGTATGTGTTAGTGGGCTAATTACGCTCTATGTAAATAACTTTATTGGTCAAACTTCAATGCTATGGGGTGCTGTTCTAATTGGTATAACTCTCAATATTTTTACCGATGATGAAGTGCGCAGAGATAAACCACTTAAATTTTTGGTGTTAACCATTCTTGCCATATTTGCTACCTGTTTTTCTGCACAGTTAAAATTAAATGATATAAAGAAGTCGCCTGTAGCTACATTGAAAATCAAAGACGTAAATAAATGGTATGTTCTGGACAGTTTTCAAGGTAATGTAATCTTGTTTAATGATTCAGAAAATAAATCAAATATTAAAGTCGTTAAATTCGAAGATATTGATCGAATTAGTTCCACTGACTAAGAACTTCATTCACTCTTAGACAAAAAAACAGTATGCTTACACCTGTAAAAAGGAGCATACATGTATCAAGTACTTGCACGAAAATACCGTCCACGAAATTTCATTGAACTCGTGGGACAAAACCATGTGTCACGCGCACTTACCAGTGCCTTAGAACGTGGTCGGTTACATCATGCGTATTTATTTACAGGTACTCGAGGCGTGGGTAAAACTACCATTGCCCGTATTTTGGCAAAATGTCTGAACTGTGAAACGGGTGTAACATCAACCCCGTGTGAAGTCTGCCCAACGTGTAAAGCAGTAAATGAAGGCCGTTTTATTGATTTAATTGAAATCGATGCGGCATCACGGACCAAGGTTGAAGATACCCGAGAACTTCTCGACAATGTTCCTTATGCACCAACCCAAGGTCGCTTCAAAGTTTATCTGATCGATGAAGTGCATATGCTCTCTACGCATTCATTTAATGCGTTATTAAAGACTCTAGAAGAACCGCCAGAGCATGTGAAGTTCTTATTTGCTACTACAGATCCTCAAAAATTACCGATTACTGTCATTTCACGTTGCTTGCAATTTACTTTGCGTCCTTTAGCCGTGGATGAAATCACCACGCATCTGACCGATATTTTACAAAAAGAACAAATTCAAGCGGAGCAAGATGCGATTTGGCAAATTGCTGAATCGGCTCAAGGTTCACTGCGTGATGCATTGTCACTAACTGATCAAGCGATTGCCTATGGTCAGGGTTCAATTCAGCACCAAGATGTTAAAGACATGTTGGGCCTAATTGACCGTACGATCATTTATGATTTGATTTTAGCCATTCATCAAAATCAGCGTGGACGCGTGAGTGCTTTACTCATGCAATTCCGCCAACAAGCACTGGATGTTTCACTGGTATTAGATCAGTTGATTTCGACTTTGCATGAACTGGCATTATTACAATACTTGCCAGACTTAGCGTTGAAATATAGCGCTGAGATCAATCAAAAAATTATGCAATTGTCGCAGTTGATTTCAGCTCAAGATTTGCAGTTGTATTATCAAGTTGCATGCAAAGGTCGGGCAGACTTGCAGTTGGCAGTGACACAAGAGCAAGGTTTTGAGATGTGTGTGCTACGTTTATTGGCATTCCGTCCTTTACAGCCGAATGAAATGTTGGTTTCTGCCGTACAGCATGAATCAGCCACACAGCCACAGCTTGCTCAAAATCAGGCCAGCACAGTTGAGTTGACTCAAACACAGTCTTTGCAGCAACCTAATACTGTTGTTGGGGCTGCTGCGCAGGTTGTCGCTGTAGATCAACCTGAAGCTGTGCCCGCTGTAGACACATCGCCAGCTTTCGATGATTTTGATGATTCACATTATGATGACGATGATGGCTATGTTTCTGCACCTGCAGCCGACGAACCTTCATCTGATGATTTTTTAGATGATCCTGAAGAGGATGTGATTAGCCAAACTTCTACAGCATCTACAGCAAATGGCACTATAGATACGCAAGAGGTTGCACCGGTTGAGTCTGTATCGACACAGCAAAATGACACGCTTGTTATGGATGCCGTGGCAGAAGATACATTATTTGATTTAGATCCGACGCCGAGTACTGAAACTGAAGAAGTTGATGTGAGCGCTATAAATTTTGAAGATATTGCACCTTTAGAACCAACAGCTTTAGAGCCAACAAGTACACAGCCTGAAACAGCTCAGCCACATTTGATAAATGCCGTTGAACCACAACATGTGGTGAATGAATCAGTTTCGGGTGCTCAAGGCGACAATGGTTTTGATCTAGCATCACCACAAGTTACGCAAAGTTCCGTTTCTTCGGATGCTGTTCAAACGGGTTCATCCTCTACCTTGATGCCACAAGATATTTTGACTTTACAGCCTCAAACCCTTGAAGGTGAGTGGACGGTCGAAAAGTGGGAGTATTGGTTCCGAAATAGTCAACTTTCACCTGCGGTACAAGAGTTGGCGCAGCATGGCATTATGCGAGGTACGATTGACGGTGAATCGACTTTCCATATTCCAAAGCGATACGAAGCTTTAGTGACTCAATTACAGCATGTATTGGAACAAGCCATTCATGCGCAATGGTCAAAATGTCGTTTCCATATCAGCTTTGAAGATGTCGAAGAAACCACACCGTATGCTTTACAACATGTCCGCAAAGAAAAAGCGTTTGCACGTGCAAATGAGTTATTACATGCAGAGCCTGTTGTGAAAGATTTGCTCAAAAGCTTTGATGGTGAGTTGCAAAATATCCAGCTCAAATAAGTTCTAAGCTGGATTCTAAAAATTAAAGTAAAAACTGGGTTAAAGCATCTCGCATATCATCGGGTATCGAGGTGCTTTTTCGTGTTTGGCGGTCGACAAACACATGTACGAAATGTCCTTGGGCTGCAGCCTCATTTTGTCCTTGTTTAAAAATAGCCAAGTCATAGCGCAGTGAAGAATTACCAATTTTTTCAATCGCAACCCCAACTTCAATGATTTCTGGATAGGACAGTTCTTGTAAAAAACTGCAGGCTGAATCGACTACTAAACCGATGATCGGGGTATTTTGCAAATCAAAACCGGCATGTTGAATCAAGAGTGCATTTGCAGCGGTATCAAAATAGCTGTAATAGGTGACATTATTGACATGGCCATACATATCGTTGTCTGCCCAACGCGTTTGGATTGGAAATAAAAATCGATAGTTTTGGCGGCGTTTAGTTTCAGGTTTCATCGTTGGTATTTTCTTTATTTCAAAAATGAGTGAACTTTAGGCATATATTGATTGGTAAATCTGGCGAGCATCTTCAAACTGCAGTTCTCGCGGATTATTTTGTAATAGTCGTGTTTGTAATAATGCGTCTTCTGCTAAACGATCGAGCATATTTTCAGGCACATTCAGTTGGCTGAGTTTTAGCACCAAACCGCTCTGATCTAAATGATTTTGCATATGATCAATAAATAAATCACATAAACCATCGGTACAGCCCGTACTGTATGGGTCTAGCCAACTCATAAGTTCTGCATAATGCTGCTTGGCCTGAGGTGCATTAAACTTTAACACTTCAGCGAGAACCAGTGCATTGGTATGACCATGCGAGAGATGAAAGTGTCCACCGAGTGGATAGGCGAGTGCATGCACCGCTGCAACTGGTGCATTAGCAAAGGCCTGACCTGCAAGCATTGAACCGACTAGCATGTGCTGACGCGCTTCGAGGTTATGTCCATCTTGTAAAACCAGTGCTAAGTTTTTATTTAATAAACGCAAAGCTTGTTTGGCGAGCATATCCGCATACGGATTTTTTTTGATTTTTGATGTATAGGCTTCAATGGCATGCACCATGGCATCGATACCTGTCGCTGCGGTAATATGTGCGGGAAGATTTAATGTAAAGTTCGCATCGAGGATGCAGACATCGGCATACAGTACAGGGGAGACGATACCAGTTTTGGTGGTTTCACCTGTAGTGACGATAGAGATTGGTGTGACTTCAGAGCCGGTCCCTGCCGTTGTCGGGATCAAAATGAGCGGTAAGCGTGGTCGTTTTGCATTAGCAACACCATATAAATCACTGATCTGTTGTGTTTGCTTAGGATGAGCCAAGATCGCAATAATTTTAGCCACATCCATTGAACTGCCACCGCCAAAACCAATAATCAAATCCACTTTTTCATTCTTGGCAAATTGAACTGCATCCAAAACTATATGTTCTGCAGGGTCAGCTTGAATACTGGAATAAATCACATAATCTTGATGGATACTTTCTAAAATATCCAAAATGGGTAAATGTAATTGTTGTTGCAACATACCGGGGTCGGTCACAAGCATGACACGTTTGGCTTGAAAGTCGTCTAGGACCTCTCTCAGTTGGGAAATAGAGCCTAAGCCTGAAATAATATTGCTGACGGTTTGAAACTGAAATTGACTCATTGGCTTATCCCTAATTTTTTATATCCAAATAAACATTATTCTTGAGTGTTGATATAGGATTCATCCTGTAAATAACTTAACATAAGACGCTTGAAATAAGAGTAGTCTTGAGGTTGTTATGTCATCCAGCACGCCATATAAGGTGTTGTGTGTTTGTTTAGGAAATATTTGCCGTTCACCTACGGCTGAAGTGGTTCTCAGACATTTTTGTGATGAAGCGCAACTCAATATTCACGTCGATTCTGCGGGTACGAGCAATTATCATCCGGGCAAAGCGCCAGATCTACGTAGTCAACAGCATGCAAAATTACGTGGCTATAGCTTATCTGCATTACGTGCACGTCAATTAACAGTTCATGATTTTATTGAATTTGATTTGATCTTGGCCATGGACTACGAAAATTTAGACAATATTCAAAACCTCATGCAAAAAGCGCAGCAACAATTGGGTCAGCTACGTGCCCAAGTGTCTTTGATGAGTCAACATGATCACCAATATCCGCAACAAGAAGTACCAGATCCGTACTATGGTGGTGATGCAGGGTTTGAACATGTATTAGATCAATGCGAATCTAGCAGTCAGGCTTGGGTCAATTATTTAAAAACTCAGTTACAAGCACAGCAAAAAAATTAAGGTTTAAGAATGCAAATTCAAACACAGGTTCAGCTTAAGCCATTTAATACATTAAGTCTCGATGCTGTAGCATCTCATTATGTACGTGTTCAATCGGTAGAAGATATCCAAGCAGCGCTCGACTTTGCCAAAGCTGAGCAATTAAATGTATTGGTGCTTTCAGGGGGTAGTAATATGCTGTTGCCTGAGCAAATTCATGCTTTAGTGATGCACATGGATATTCAAGGGATTGAATATGTACAAGACGATGCCGCAACCCAAACTTTAAAAGTGGGTGCAGGGCAAGTGTGGCATGACTTTGTGCTTTGGACGACGGCACACCAGTTTTATGGTTTACAAAATTTAGCATTGATACCTGGTTTAGTCGGTGCTTCACCTGTGCAAAATATTGGAGCTTATGGTGTTGAGGCGGGTGAATTTATTGAATCTGTGCAAGTCTATGACCGAGTAACAGAACAGCAAAGTAGTATTAGCGCTGCCGATTGTCATTTTTCATATCGCCATAGTATTTTTAAAGATGAGCCAGAGCGTTTTATTATTACGCATGTCACGTTTAAACTTTTAAAACATGCCGATTTAAAATTAAATTATGGTGATTTAAAGCAGGCGGTAGGTGAAGACTTAAGTGCAGAAAACCTACAACAACAAGTCATTCATATCCGCCAAACCAAACTTCCAGATCCGAAAGAATTTCCAAATGTCGGAAGTTTCTTTAAAAATCCTGTGATTAGCCAGCAAGCTTTTGACCAAATTGCGCTGCAATTTCCAAATTTACCCCATTACCCACAACCGAATAATGCGGTAAAACTGGCAGCGGGCTGGTTGATTGACCAAGCGGGTTGGAAAGGGAAATCTGTGGGTTCAGTGGGTATGTTCCATAAGCAAGCTTTAGTGTTGGTCAATTACCAAGACGCAACGCTGCAAGATGTGCGTACAACTTACAAAGCTGTACAACATGATGTTTTTGAAAAATTTAATATTGAACTACATCCTGAGCCTGTATTATTTGATACAAATGGCTTGATTCGATCTCACGTAGATCAATAAAAACACATAGGTTTTAGATTTATGCATAAAACACATTGGATGGTTCGCTTAGTACAAATTGCCGCAGTGCTATTTGTACTTTTGGGCTGTCTAATGATTTTTATCTATACGCCGTTTTATTCTAAATTGATCGTTAAAAGTTTAAATTATTTCGTTCCTGTAGAAGTCAATCAGCTCGCAGCGCAAAGTCAAAAACTCGGCGCTTTGAGTGACGATGATAACTATGAGCCGGGTTCTGACTTATGGATAGCGCGCCAAGCGTATTTAAAACTCATGGAGCAAGCCATACAGTCTGATGAGCCTCAAGATTTAACCCTTATACAAGCACGTTATAAGGCGTTACAGCAGCTCATTGAAGAAGAACATGAAAAAGAAAAGAATGATAGTCAAAAGGACATACCGAAAGTACCTTTGTTGAATCCTTCTGCGTCCGAGGCGGCATCCTCTGAAGCATTGGCGGAAAATCCTGCTCAAAAAATGAAAGAGCTGCTTGAGCTAAATAGTGCGGAAAATAAAGGACTGATGACTCAATATACCGAGTTCTTAAAAACCCATGAAATTGAGCAAGCGGCTTCAGAAGCGGAACCGATCGATGATGAAACTTATCTTGATCTTGCCAAAATGAAAGATAAAACCTTGAAGCAGCCAACCGCAGAGCCGTATGCGATCGTGGTGTTAGGTGGTGGTTTAACCTTAGATAAAAATGATAAAGATATCGTAGTAAATGACTACACACGACTTCGACTGGAAAAAACACTCGATGTCGAACGTGCCAATAAGTTACCGATTGTACTCAGTGGTGTAGAAGCACCGTATATGCAAGCATGGTTAAAGCAATATGATGTCGATGCGAAATTGCTTGAAGACCGCAGTATGAATACTTGCGAAAATTCACGTTTTAGTTCGTTGCTTTTACAGAAAAAAGGCGGCGCACCGACAGTTATTTTAATCACTGACCAATATCATATGCCTCGAACACGGCGTTTATTTGCATTAAATGGTATTGAAACCATTCCTGTTGTTGCACCTATGCCAACGACATTAACCACATGGCGACCAAGTGAAAAAAATTATGACCATAGTCGTCGTGCTAATTATGAATTATTAGCCACCTTACGTGATGTTTGGTTTGGCTCAAGTGACTGTCGGGAGGTCCCATAATGTCAGATATCCCATTTCTTAATCCTTCAATCCTTAAACAATTAGATCTTCCTATTCCAAGTCGAGAATTAACCCCACAAGTATTAGAACCTCTAAATTTAAATCGACCTTTTGAGCCTAGTGTTGAAATACAGTCTTATAGACGACTTTATGGTTTAGATGCCTTGAACTGTGAACATTGGCAAGGCTATGTAGAAATGCCTTTGTTCAAATTACATGTACAAGTATTTCAACCGAAACTGAAAACTGAAACGGATGTCATTAAAGGCACTGTATTTTTATTGCATGGTTATTTAGAGCATAGTGGAATATATCAGCCGATTATTCGTGAACTCTTAGATCAAGGTTTTAGTGTTTTAACCTATGATTTACCGGGGCATGGTCTAAGTAATGGATCGCCAGCCAGTATTCAAAACTTTGATCATTACCAACAAGTTTTGGAAGCAGTATATCGTTATGTGAAACATGCGGCTCAACTACCAACCCCATGGTTAGGGATTGGGCAGAGCACGGGTGGAGCGATTTGGCTGCATCATCTGTTAGATTTTGCTGAACATCGCAAAAACCCTTATGTCGAACGGGTTTTATTATTATCTCCGCTGATTCGCCCTGCAAAAACGGCATGGTGGCATAATTCGGTAGGGTTAGGCATTATTCGTCGTATTAAACGTGAAGTGCCACGTCATTTTAGACGGAATAATCATAATCCTGAGTTTTTACGTTTTGTCCGCTTAAAAGATCCTCTACAACCACGAATGATGGGGATGGATTGGATTTTGGCCATGTCAAAATGGATGCAGGAGATGGAGGAACGCCCAGCGTGTCGTATTCCGGTGTGGTTAGCGCAAGGCGCACAGGATCAAACTGTAGATTGGCGTTATAACATTGAGTTTATACGTCGTAAATTTCGTTTACAGACGCTTCTCATGCTTGAAGAAGGTTCGCATCAGCTGATTAATGAACGTGCCGATATTCGTGCTGCATTAACAGGTTTGATCCCGGCATTCTTGCATGCTCAATCCAACAGTAAGTCTTATTACTAACTGATGTTACGCACTAACATCAGGAGCGTAATTTGATTTAAATAAAAGTACGATACGCGGGAAGGTCATCCGCAAGTGTTTGAGACTGGACTACTCCTAATCAAAAATGTTTTTGCAATACTTTGAATAATTTGACGCTAGTGAACGAGTTTTGTCGGTGAGGTGCATTGCACCGCAAGATGGTTTCCTTGCGAAGCACGCTTCTCATTTTGCCTAAACAAAAGTACCTCCAGCCGAAGGGTAATCCCTTTATTTAAGCCCTAGATGTAAGACTCCGTCGAATAGGCTTAAAAATTATTTTAAAAATGCGTATTTACTTTTACGCGCGTAACATCAGTTACTAATTGACGATTCAGCACAGCTTACCTTAATCAGTGTGATGGATCTAGACGAAAAAAAGAGGCGTGGACGCCTCTTTTTTTTGGGTGGAGGAATCAGAACTTTTCTAGATGAGCCATATTCCACATACGGAAATAGAAGTTTTCCTCATCTTTATTTTCACAGCTGAGTAACTCTCCATCTTTTAACCAAAAATGTAGCTGTGCATAGTTTTTAATTTCACGGTTATTAATCCGCTGCGCTAGATGGTGCGCACGGATATCGGATGGATGTTGTAAACCTGCTGAGGCAATAAGTTCAGATAAGCCATGCAAGGTATTTTTGTGGAAATTAAAAACACGTTCTGCTTTGGTCGGAACATGGATGGCTTTTTGACGGTCTTTGTCCTGCGTTGCAACGCCAACAGGACATTGGTTGGTATGACAGCTTTGAGCTTGAATACACCCAACTGCAAACATAAAGCCACGAGCTGAGTTGACCCAATCTGCGCCAATTGCCATGGTACTGGCAATATCAAAAGCACTAATAATTTTACCACTGGCACCGACTTTAATTTTTGAACGTAAGCCTGCACCGATCAGGGTGTTATTGACAAAGAGTAGGCCTTCACGCAGGGGTGTCCCCATATTATCAATCAGTTCTATCGGTGCTGCGCCAGTCCCACCTTCAGAACCATCCACTACGATAAAATCGGGTGTAATCCCTGTATGTAACATGGCTTTTACAATACTCATAAATTGCCATGGTTGCCCGATACACAGTTTAAAGCCTACAGGTTTGCCTTCTGACAGTTCGCGCAATTGCTGAATAAATTGCATCATTTCAATAGGGGTGCTAAAGGCAGGATGGCTAGATGGAGAGATACAGTCATGTTCACGGCTAACACCACGGATTTGAGCAATCTCTTCGGAAATTTTGTCTTTAGGTAAAATGCCACCATGGCCTGGTTTTGCACCTTGAGATAATTTGATCTCAATCATTTTGACTTGAGGGTGCTTGGCTTGTTCAGCAAAACGTACAGGGTCGAATTGACCATCAATCGTACGGCAGCCAAAGTAACCACTACCGAGTTCCCAAACAATGTCGCCACCATTTTCCAAATGATACGGACTAATACTGCCTTCACCAGTGTCATGGTAGAAATTACCCATTTTTGCGCCTAAGTTTAAGGCACGAATGGCATTGGCACTTAAGCTACCAAAGCTCATCGCAGAGATGTTTAATATCGATGCGCTATACGGTTGCTTACATTGTTCATTACCGATGTTAATACGGAATGTTTCAGGAATGGCAGGAATGCAAGGTGACAAGGAGTGATTGATAAAGCGGTAATCATTTTGGTATACATCAACAATTGAACCAAATGGTTTATCTGCATTTTGGTTTTTTGCACGTTGATAGACCAAGCTACGCTGCATACGAGAAAAGGGCAGTGCATCTTGATCAGATTCAATAAAATATTGGCGAATCACAGGTCGAAATTCTTCAAATAGAAAACGAAAGTGCCCCATGATGGGGTAATTTTTTAAGATCGAATGTTTGTTTTGTATGACGTCATACAAACCCAATAAGCTCAAAAGCCCAGTAATGACCCAGATGCTATTCAATAAGGTTTGTGGAATAAAATATTGAATATAGCGAGGGGAATAACCTAAATGAAAACTCGAAATGAGTAGGAAGATAAAAATACAAGCAAACCAAATGGAATGTCGAGAGAAAAAAGTATTTAAAAGTTTATGTCTGATAGTTTGTGCTGGACTTGGCATGTTTTAAAAAATCTTATGAGCTCAGTTTCTATTAATTTGCCGAGTTTATGTACAATGCTCAAGCGTTAATTTGTTGATTCAGTGTAGCTTTATAAAAATAGTACATAAGAATTTTTAAATTTTCATTTAAAGCCAAATCAGATAAGAAAAGCAGAAATGTTCTTTAAGAAAATTTATGAAAAGTAGCGCGGTTCTTGTTATTTCACAGTGTACAAAATGGAGGTTAAAGTGATTTTACTTTCTAAACACGAGGTGCTGAATATGACTATGAAATCTATTCGTTATAATAATGCCGACCTAGCCTGCCTATGTCAGTAATTGATTATAGCCATGAGAAATTAGCGCTACGGCATAAGGTATTCAGCAGATACTTATGCTGTAGTTCCTTTGACCTAAACGACTAAAATTACAAAAATATTCTAAGAAATTATCCAGTCCCAGCGTTGGGACTTTTTTATGTGTTGATATTTTAAGGGAAAATCTAAGCATAAATAATGTACTAGATATTCATTATGCGTTAGAAGTTGTCACCTCAAATAAAAGAATGATACGCGGTAAGGTCATCCGCAAGTGTTTGAGACAGGACTACATTTATTTAAAAATGTTTTTGCGATACTTTGAATAAGTAGACGTTAGTGAACGAGTTTTGCGGATGACAATGGTTTTGGGTACTTTTGCCGAAACAAAAGTACCTCCAGCCGAAGGCTAATTCCTTTATTTAAACCCTAGATGTAAGACTCCGTCGAATAGACTTAAAAATCATTTTTAAAATGCGAAATTACTTTTATGTGCGTAACATTAGTTAGTATTTAAGGTAGCAGAAAACCTTAGATCGGTTTAATCATTGCGTTGTTGTACAATTATAGCGACTTCTTCAGGTTCAATTTTCTGAATCTTTTTCCCAAAACTACGCAGCCACCATGTTAACTGAGAGGTAAATGGTACTGTTGCACTAACTTCAACCCAGCCATCTTCGGTTTTTTGAATCACTTGATCTTTACTTAGCTGACTTTCTTCAAAATAAACCGCCTCTGCTTCAGACATGGTTAATTTGAGTTGAATCATTTCAGTCGGCTTATTGAAGTCCACGCGGAAACCAAGCGCTCCAGAGTCAATATAGGCATCAATATCAAAATCGACAGGATGTAATGCACGTGAATTTAAGACCGTAGCTGATTTAAAACGATGTAAAGCAAAGGTTTGGATGTCCGTTTTGTCATGACGGGTGCATACCAAATAAATAATCGCACCTTTTTGGACCAACGCCAGTGGATTTAAAATATAGGTCTTTTCTTCGCTTTGTTGTCCACGACCTTGATATAGACATTCAAGTTGTTTGTCTTGTAGTAAGCCTTCATAAATCGATTGCTGTGCAGCTTTTTCAACCACAGGAGGAATTAATGGCTGAGTTGCTGGTACGATACGCACGCGGTTAATCCACTGACGGACATTATTTTGCGACGACAGACTTCGACGTGCGAGGTCAAACCAAGGATTCATTTCTTCAATTAAGCTCGGTGGAAGCAAATGCTTTAGATGCTCCTCCACCATCATAAAGGTGACCGCTTGCGAGCTGGTCATATGTGGCAAGCTTTGAATCGGTGCATCTGAACGCCAACGCCATCCTTGCGGAGTTGTTTTACTGCTTTCGATCGGGAAGCGCAGAGAAATTTGATTTAAATCGCGCTGAATGGTGCGTAGGCTGATATCAATACCTTCACGGTTCAGTATTTCTTGTAATTCACGGGTACCCATCCACTTACCTGTGGACAGCCGTGAAAGAATTTGCCACTGACGATAGAGGCTGTTCGACGTTTCTTTTTCTTGTGAAGACATAATCTAGTGCTTGAACTTGGACTTAAATGAATAAAATGATGCTGTGGGACACAATAAGAAATCTTCCTGCGTTAAGCAAGTCTTCATCTGAAAAAAACTAAGATGATTTTAATAACGCAATTTGACATAACTTGAGCAGTTACATGCTGTACCACTTTGCAAAAATGATGCATAAATAATCAAAGAGAAGCAACATATTTATTGATGGCATATATATTGCTTTATCTAGTTCATAAAACATGAGAAAAACATGGAGTTGCTATGCTGAAAGAAAATCGTAATACAACTTCAAATGGAATTGAGGGTTATGAGGCAAAGTTGGTTAATACTTCTGTCTCTACATTAAAAAATTTACCTCTTGCTCGAGGACATGCGCTGTTTAATCAATTTAATTCGGATTTTTTTAATGAAATGCGCGACAGTAAAACGGTAGCTAAAGAATCATGCCAACGGATAGAGCAGTGGTTATCACAGCATACACTTGATGAATTGAAGCAACTAAATCAGGTTGCAAAACAACATTTTCTCTATGAAGGCATTACCTTTACAGTGTATGGCGAAGATGAGGGCATTGAACGCACCATACCTTATGATCTTATTCCTCGTGTGATTGCACGAATGGAATGGAATAATTTATCACTGGGCTGCGCACAGCGCGTGAAAGCTCTCAATCTGTTTTTACATGATGTCTACCATCAACAAGATATTTTAAAAGCAGGAATTATTCCTGAACTGCAAGTCTTAACGCATGAAGCCTATTTGCCACAAATGTATATGCATGGGCTAAAAGGTAAAATTTATAGCCAAATCAGTGGCATTGATATCATACGTAATCAATCAGGCGAATTTTACGTCCTTGAGGATAATCTTAGAACACCGTCGGGTGTGTCATATATGCTAGAAAGCCGTAAGATCAGTCAAAAACTGATGCCTGAACTTTGCCAGCAAAGCAACATTATGGGGATTGAGCAGTATCCGCAGCTTTTACGTGAAATTCTTGCAGAAAATGCCTACGTCGATAACCCGTTTATCGTGGTTTTAACCCCAGGGCGTTTTAACAGTGCGTATTATGAACATGCCTTTTTGGCAAGGGAGATGGATGTACCCTTAGTGACATCACGTGATCTTTATGTAGAAAACGATAAGGTTTATGTGAAAACCATTAAAGGCCGACAACAGGTTGATGTAATTTATCGTCGTGTGGATGATGCTTTTCTCGATCCATTATGTTTCAAACCTGACAGTACTTTGGGCGTAGCAGGGCTCATGTCAGCGTATATGCAACATAATGTGGTCATTGCAAATGCACCGGGAACAGGCGTAGCAGATGATAAATCGATTTATCCATATGTGGATAAAATGATTCATTTCTATTTAGGCGAACAAGCGATCCTGAAAAATGTGCCGACCTATCAATGTCGTGAGCAGAACGAATTGGATTATGTGCTCTCGAATATCGAAAAATTGGTGGTCAAAGAAGCGCAGGGTTCAGGTGGTTACGGCATGCTGATCGGTCCACAAGCTTCTTTACAAGAATTAAATAGCTTTAAAGATAAGGTGGCCGCAGCACCACATTTATATATTGCACAGCCGACTTTAAATTTATCTGTCAGCCCAACCCTAAGTGAGACCGGTGTTTCGGAGCGCCATATCGATTTGCGTCCATTTGTACTGAGTTCTCCATATCGAACTGAAATTGTACCGGGCGGCTTAACTCGTGTCGCGATGCAAGCAGGTTCATTGGTGGTGAATTCCTCGCAAGGCGGCGGTATTAAAGATACGTGGGTAGTAGATGATTTACGCTCATAGCACTCCAGTGAAGGAGCAAAACATGATTTTATTAAACAGTAATGCAGAAAATATATTTTGGCTGGGACGTTATTTAGCACGTACTCAATATTTATGCAGTATTTTTCCATTTCAAGATGTCGATACAGCATTGAACTATGCACATGCTTTTTGTTTACCAGCATTTGATGCCGACTCAATGAATGAATTGGTTTTAAATGCCGAGCAACCGGCGTCATTTTCGAGCCAATTTCAATATGCACAAAGTAATATTCAGGATTTAAGGGGTGTACTTTCAGCAAAAAGTTATGCAGAACTCAGCCGTTTAATTCGTAACGCCAGTGATACCCCCGGTTATATCTGTGACGTGGTAACAGATTGCCAAGATGTTTTAGAGTCCGAATCTGAAGATGTATTTTTATTTTTTAGTTTAGGACAAGCCATAGAGCAGCTTGATCGCCAGTTACGCATGCAGCAAGACATTCAACACACCCTAGCGAAGATTGAACATATCGTAATCGCTTTAGTTCAGTTTGGCTGGGAAAGTGTGCAAGAGGCATGGCAGGCACTAAAGCAACAACCGAATAGCCAAAATTTTTACCATTTCAGTGATCATATCCAAAATATGTTTGAGGTGGTTGTATGAGGCTCATGATCAACCATCAGACCCATTATGTTTACACTGATGTGGTTAGCAGAAGCATTCAATATATCAAAATGACCCCATCCACTAATGCGCATCAACAGGTGCAAAATTGGGATGTGAGTGTGCCGGGGCAACGTGATATGCAATTGGATACTTTTGGTAATGTGTGGTTGACCACAACGCAGCGCGAACCTTATCTTCAAATGACCATTATGGCGCAGGGCATCGTAGAGATGAATTTGAGTTCAAATGATTCAAATGCAGATGATTTAAACCCGAAATTGTTTTTACAGCCAACGCCGAGTACGCAGTACGATATTCACATGAAAAGTTTTGCCGATTGCTATGTCCCTCGTATCAATCGTGCCAATCTGATTCGTTTGGCTGAAGCGATATTGGCGCATATTCCCTATGTATCGAATCAAACATCGGTACATACTTCAGCGATTGATGCTTTTCATCATAAGCAAGGGGTATGTCAGGATCATAGCCATGTCATGATCGCAATGTGTCGCTATTTGGGTATTCCTGCACGTTATATTTCTGGGTATTTATTTGTGCCGAATAGTAGCCACCTTGCCAGTCACGCTTGGGTAGAAGTCTATATCGAAAATAAATGGTATTGTTTTGATGTCAGTAATCAGCTATTTACACCACAATCACATATTTATGTTGCGATTGGACGGGACTACTGGGATGTAGCTCCAGTTCGAGGCGTTCGTGATAAAGGTGGTATTGAGTCTATGAGCTCAATTGTACAAGTGCTGAGTTGTTAATCATTTGAGGGATAAAAATGACCTATTGTTGTGCATTACGGTTAAAAGATGGCATGGTATTTATCAGTGATACACGGACAAATGCAGGTGTTGACCATATTTCAGTTTTTCGCAAACTTTATTCCTTTGGTATTGTGGGTGAGCGATTTATTACCATCCAAACCTCTGGAAATTTAGCCACAACACAAGCGGTCATTGGGCATTTACAAAATCAGCTAGAGGTCAAACAAGAGCCGAATTTATATAGTGTAAATACGATGTTCGAAGTGGCTGAATTGGTCGGGCATACCTTAAAAAAAGTCATCTCAGATGTCACCTCAGATATTTTAGAACAAAGTAATTATTACTGTAGTTTATTGGTAGGCGGTCAAATTGGCAGTGCGGATATGCAGTTATATAACATCTATCCACAAGGCAACTTTATTTGTGCGACACCAGATACCCCATATTTTCAAATTGGCGAAAGCAAATATGGCAAGCCGATACTCGACCGAACTTTGCGTTACGATATGCCGCTCGATGAAGCAATGCGTTGTAGCTTAATTTCTTTTGATTCAACGATACGCTCAAATGTGTCAGTGGGTATGCCTTTAGATGCTTTGGTTTATAAAAAAGACAGTTTAGAAATACCAAATGGTAAGCGCATTTATGAAGAGGACCCATATTTCACCATGATCAGTAAAGGCTGGTCAGAAGCATTGCGTCAGGGTTTGATTGAATTGGCAAAACCAACAGCTGACTATTTTCAATAACCATTTGAACAACAAATCGATCAATTTAAAAAGTGAATAAAAAAAGCGAGATAAAAAAAGCCCAGATTTGATCTGGGCTTTTTGATTTGGCGTAATTAAGCTAATTTACGTACAGGGCGCGCGCTCATACGGCATAATAATTCATAGCCAATGGTTCCGTTCGCTTCTGCAACGTCATCAACCAGACGATCTTTGCCCCAAAGCTCAACTTCAGTGCCTATCGGTGCATGCATACCGGTGATATCAATCGCAATCATATCCATGGCAACACGGCCAATCACACGCGTTTTCTGTCCATGGATGGATACATAGTTTTGTTTAGGGAAGGCACGTGGATAACCGTCACCATAACCAATCGACACAATCGCAAGATTCATTTCTTGTTCTGCAACGAAAGTCGATCCATAACCCACAGATTCACCAGCTTGAATGGTATTTAAAGCAATCACTTCAGCGGTAAAGGTCATCACCGGTTTAAGATCTAATGCTTCTACAGAACGGTCTGAGAAAGGTGTCGCGCCATATAGCATGATGCCTGGGCGAACAAAATCAAAATTCAGTTCTGGCCATTTGAAAATCGCAGCCGAGTTACAGCACGAACCCATGATTGGCGCACAAGCTTCTTTTACGTGTAAGAATTGTTCACGTTGTTGGTCATTTAAAGGATGATTTTCTGCGTCTGCATTGGCAAAGTGCATCGCCAGTACGCAAGTAAAACCTTCCGCCTTTAAAGCATTGATGACATCAATAATTTCAGGCACTTTAAAACCTAAACGGTTCATACCGCTGTTGAGTTTGACCCAAACTTTCAGACCTTGAGCAATATAGGCATCCTTATGTGCACGTAACCAATCTAGTTGTTGCTGATGATGCACCACACATTCAATTTTTTTATCGATTATAATTTGCATTTCATCATCTGAGAAAATGCCTTCAATTAAAGTAATGGGTTGTTCATAACCCAGTTCGCGAATTTCTAAGGCTTCTTCTAGGCAGGCAACACCGAAGGCATCACTGTCTTTTAAGGCTGCTAAGCAGTCTTTAACTCCATGTCCATAAGCATTGGCTTTCACCATGCTTACAATTTTAGCGGTTGGGGCAAGTTGTTTGACACGGTTTAAATTATATTGAAGTGCTTGTTGATCAATATAAACTGTAGCTTGGCGCACCCTAAATACTCCTACAGGGTCGATGAATTAATGGATGATAAAGAGTCTTTACTCTTCATCATCATACTGAGCATAAAACTCAGGGGAGAGGTTACTAAATTTGGTGTATTGACCTTCGAAGGCAAGACGCACAGTACCAATTGGACCGTTACGCTGTTTACCAATAATAATTTCTGCAGTACCTGCTTCTTTAGACTCTTTGTTATAAACCTCGTCGCGGTAAATAAACATGATCAAATCGGCATCCTGCTCGATTGCACCCGATTCACGTAAGTCGGACATCACTGGGCGTTTATTAGGACGGTTTTCCAGTGATCGATTCAACTGAGACAGTGCAATTACTGGGCAGTGCATTTCTTTAGCCAGTGCCTTTAAGCTTCGAGAAATTTCCGAGATCTCGCCAACACGGTTATCACCCATACCGGGTACTTTCATAAGCTGCAAATAATCGACCATGATACAGCCAAGTTTACCGCCGTGCATTTTGGCAATTCGGCGCGCACGGGCACGTACTTCAGTTGGAGGTAGTGCAGACGAGTCATCGATATACAAATTCTTTTCTTGGAGATGCACAATGGTACTGGTCACTTTTGACCATTCATCAGCATCCATTTTACCTGCACGCAAATGCCCTTGATGTACACGACCGAACGATGAAATCAAACGCATTGCAATTGAGTCTGCAGGCATCTCCATGGAATAAACCAGAGCGGGCAGGTTGTTATTAAACAGCACACTTTCAACCAAGTTCATGGCAAAAGTGGTTTTACCCATCGATGGACGGGCCGCTACAATAATTAAATCGCCTGCTTGCATACCTGAGGTTTTATTATCAAGTTCTACAAATCCAGTGGTTAAACCCGTGATACTGCCTTCAGTTTGTGAAAGTTCATTCAATTTATCAAAAACACTAGCAACGACAGAGTTAATAGCTTTAGGGCCTTGTGCTTTGGCGTTGTTGTTGTGTTGCTCGGCAATCGAGAAAATATTGGTTTCTGCTAGATCTAAAATTTCACTGACCGTACGACCTTTGGTGTCATAGGCATTTTGTAAAATTTCTGAGCTGACTTTAATCATGCTGCGTAAAGTGGAAAACTCTTTAATTTTAGCAGCATAAGTTTCAAGGTTATAGAAACTTGAAGGTGAATCTGACATCAGTTGCATCAGATATTCTTCGCCACCTGCAGCATCGAGCAAGTTTTGTTTAATCAGCCAATCATTGACCAATACCGCATCATAAGGTGAGCTATCTTTTGACAGTTGATCGATTGCACGGAAAATATATTTATGACGGGTCGCATAAAAATCAGCTTCAGTCAGTACATCACCCACTTGCTCAAATGATTCTGCAACGGTCATCAGTGCGGCAAGCACAGCTTGTTCAATCGCTAGGTTATGGGGTGGGGTACGAAACTCTTTCAACGAACTTTGTTCTGTGGTTTTTGCTGTTGGCGTAGAGTTTGGCTTGCTGGCATTCGCCTGTGACATAAAAATCCCTGATGCTGAAACCATTTAATGTGATGGAAATGGGTGCTAATTACAGTTTTTTCAACTCTTCATTGAACTGAAATGATAGGCGTTTTCTACAGAAATGCGAACAAGTATTTCCGATTAATTCTTCATACATTGAATTGAATGAAGAGTTAAAAATATAAAAAAGTTGGAGCACTATTTTTTACAGATAAAAAAAGAGCATGCGTAAGCATGCTCTTTTCTTTGCAAGAAATTACTCAGCTACGATAGTAACTAGAACTTCTGCGACAACATCATGATGCAATTGGATTGCGATGTTGAATTCACCAGTGTTGCGAAGCGCACCATTTGGTAAACGAACTTCTGCACGGTCTACAACAAGACCAGCATTAGTTAACGCGTCAGCGATGTCACGAGTACCGATAGAACCGAATAGTTTACCTTCGTCACCAGCTTTAGCAGTGATCACGATGTTAACTTCGTTCAATTGGTCAGCACGTGCTTGAGCAGCAGCTAATACTTCAGCTTCTTGTTTCTCAAGTTCAGCACGACGAGCTTCAAATGCAGCAGTGTTAGCTTCAGTAGCAGCAACTGCTTTACCTTGAGGGATAAGGAAGTTACGGCCGTAACCAGCTTTAACTGAAACTTTATCGCCTAATTTACCAAGGTTTTTAATACGTTGTAATAAGATAATATCCACAGCTCAACCTCACTTATGATTGTCAGTGTAAGGGATCAAAGACAAGTAGCGAGCTTGTTTAATAGCTAGCGCTAATTGACGTTGGTAACGAGCTTTAGTACCTGTAATACGGCTAGGAACAATCTTGCCGTTTTCAGTGATGTACTGTTTTAAAGTGTCGATATCTTTGTAGTCGATGTACGTAACGTTCTCAGCTGTAAAGCGGCAGAACTTGCGACGACGGTAAAAACGTGCCATGTTATGTTCTCCTTATGCTTCAGCAGAGTCTTGAGCTTGTTGTGCTTCTTCACGTTGAGCTTTACGCGCACGTTTTTCTTCAGCACTCTTAGCCAATAGTGACTCTTCAGTGATAGCGTTTTCACGACGGATGATAAGGCTACGAATGATTGCATCGTTATAACGGAACAATTCTTCTAGCTCATCAAGAGTAGTTTGACCACACTCAACATTCATAAGAATGTAGTGAGCTTTGTGGATCTTGTTGATTGGGTAAGCCAATTGACGACGGCCCCAGTCTTCAAGACGGTGGATTTGACCTTCAGCTTCTTTGATGTGAGTTAGGTAACGTTCTACCATACCCACAACTTGATCGCTTTGGTCTGGATGTACCAATAGTACGATTTCGTAGTGACGCATTGTCAGCTCCTTACGGTTTAGGCAGCCCCAATCATTAATTGATTGAAGCAAGGAGTCACAACTAAAGTTGTGTCGCAAAGTTTGCGAAGCGTGAATTTTAGAGCGTTTAGGTTTGAAATACAAGGCATGGATTTAAAATGCTTGAATTATTTATGGTTTAAGGCCGATTAGCGGTACGTAATAAAAACACCACATAACCTTTGAAATAAGGATCTTGCGCTAAATGTGCAGGTGCTTGCCAAAGCCCGTTTTGTACAAGACCAATTTTATAGGGGAGTTTTAATTTTGAGACTTTATTTAAATAAAGCGTATAGTTTTTAATGGTGTGGCTGCCTTGATAGGTCTGTATAGCAATCTCATCAATATTTTGAGCAAGTAATTTTAAGGTTTGCTGATCCTGAACATTGGTCCAATCCATTAAACCCGTAATGCTTAAACGATATTTTTGAGGCATTTTCTTTCGTATCTTTTCAAGGAATACCGCATATCGATGGATATTTTGTGTCTTTGCATCAAAATCAATTTGTAAGCCTTGAATCTGATTGCCATTTTTTTCCCAATGTTTAAGCCGCTGCAAAATTTGCTGAATATTGTTATTTGACCATTGTAAATGATGGCTACGGATTACAATCCAAATTTTCTGCTGTGGTTTATGGAGGACTTGAATACCTTGTGGGATAAACTCGGATTGCTTTAACGGTTTATTCCAATTCATTTCACCTTGTAAAATATAGAGCTCCGTGGCTTGCTGTAAGTAGGGGCTACTAGAAATATTGCCCCAAATCCAAAAACTTGAATAATGTGCTGCATTAACACGTTGCTGTATTTCGGTGTGAGCTTGTTGTGTATTTCCAAATTGGGCAGGTGAACAAGCGGAACACAAAACAATGCTCAATATGAACAAAAGTTCTAATGTATTTACCCGCCTCATCACCTGTAAAAGCATTGAAAATTACCAATAATATTTTAAGGATTTAGCCCAACTTGTTTCAGGATAATCCCGTTTGATTTGATCAAACCATTGTTTGCGTACAGACTTACTCACATCTTTGTCTTGGCATTCATTATTACCACTTGGTGCATAACATTGAATAGCGCGATAGAGCGCATAGGCGGTTAATTCAGATTTGGTTCCAGTTTTAATAATATTTTTATATACATCACCGCGTGCAAAATATCGACCTTTAAAACTTTGTGGCGAATCATCTGACTGATAGCTGAGATCGACCATGCTGTAGGCTTGTGAACTACGCGCATACTCACCTAAACACAATTGCAGGCTCAGGTCTTTCGGATTTGCTTGTAATTGCTTGGTCAATGTCGCTAAGTCAGGGCATTTGATTGAATTGCTGACAGTGATGCCTTTCCATAAGAAATTGGCAAATGGTGGTTGATAGCGATATTTCTCCGCAGTATTTTGCTCACTATTAAACTGGGCTGCATTAGTTGGTAATTCGGTATAGGCTTGATTAAATAAATCAAAATTTTGATAAGCCAGTGATTTGTTCAGTAAGGTATAAAGTGCTACATTTTTTTGATCCTGAGTCGCTGCAATATTTTTCACAACACTCACTAAGCTTTGTTCATTTGCAACTTCAACTAAATATTGTTGCTGCAAAAAAGCTTGTTTAATTTTTGCTGAGGGACCGATAAATTGTGCTGTATTTTGCTGCTGAGCATAGTAACGATACAGCATAAGTTCAGCCAAACCACGTTGTTCAGCTGTTTTGCTAATGGAAAGTAGATTTTCCCAATATTGCTGCGTTGTTTGATTTTGTCCACTTGCTTCCAAAATGCGACCTTTCAACATGACTTGGCTCAATTGAAGGTAGCTGCCTATGTTATTCGGCATTTGTTGGGGAAGGTATTTCAAGGCTTCTTGTGCTTTGTTTTGCACATAAAATAAGTGGTTCGCTTGCAAATACTGGAACAGTTCTGGCGCGTCTTTAAAATAATTTTTTTGTGCGTTTAATTCAGCCCAGGAAATGACAATATCATCGGAACTTTGTATTTTCCGCATGTGCATCAGATCATAGATAGTGAGGAAAAACGGATCTTTCAAATTTTTGACATTCAGACGCTTACTTTGAAATACATGACGATCTAATTCATAGGGTAGATTGGGCAGCTCTAAGTTATAAACGCTGGATTTAGGATTATTGATTTGCCATACGTATTCATAAATCAGCAAATCATGTTTTCCACTGAGCCAAAATCCACGTCTTAATAAACCGCGTGCACTTGCGGCATATTGACCTTGGGGATAGAGCTTAAAGTACTGGGTGATATTATTGAAAAAATTGGTTAATAAACTTTGGTTAAGTTTGTCATGATCTAAATCGCCATATTCACCTAAACCACTTTGATAAGCCTCATTTAAAGCACTTCGAATCAACATATATTGTGATGTTTCTTTCAGCCAAGGTTGATCCACATTAGTTAATACTGAATAAATCTTAGTCGCTGTGGAAAAGTTAGCATTGTAAAACGAAATTGTGGCGTTTAAATACGATGCATATTGGCGTGCAGATACTGACCAATTGGGATTTACGCTTAGCAAAGTTAGTTTATTGTCGCAATCATTAATTTTTTGACGTTCGCGAATCAGGGTGTTTTTTTCACTACTTGAAAGCTTACTGTCTTTTTTGACTTGTTCAATAAAGGCTTGTGCGCCATTTTGAATGCTGTTGCAATGTTCGTTAAAACTTAGATCAGGTGTTTTTAAAGGTTTACGCGCATTCGGCAGTTTATTGCTGCTAGTGCTCATGATACTGGAAACTTCAAATGGAACTTTGCTGTAGCTAGTTCGCCAAAGTGTGGATTTATCTTCTTGAATATTAAATTTGGCAATACCTAAATCGCTAAGCAACAGCAGCATGTTGGTTTGATTGTCATTTGCTGGTGTGAGCGCAGGGAGTTCATCGCATGCGGTATAAGCATTGGTTTGAATAAGTGTCGACGGTTCACAATAAATATCCATGCCTGCATGACTTTGCATACTAAAGAAAATACCGAATGGAATACTTGATGTGAAAAGGGCAGAGTGAATAAATTTTTTTTGATATGACATAAGGCACAGTTAATTATAGTTGTGTGTGCAATGGTATCAAGTTGGGCTTAGGGTTTGAAGCTATTCATAAATAAAAAAAGATAGAGTAAAACTCTATCTTCTTTAAAAAAATACAATTGGGTTCAGAGGGGCAGTGGAAGTAAAACTAAAAATTAAACTTATCACTGTGATCAATTTGACTGAAAACATGAAATATTGTTTTGCCCAAATTTGATCATCTTCAGCTTTGAATCCTTGAATGGTCAGATAAATCCAATAGAGACTTAAGGCATTCAGGACAATCATATAAATCCAATTTGCATAACCAAAAAAGAATAAACCATTCATGGTCATGCAGAACAAAAACACATAAACCAAAGACTCAACTTTGGTACGGTGAATTGAACGAGCTACAGGTAAAATTGGAATTCCTGCATTTTTGTAGTCATCAAATCGGTAAACTGCAATTCCCCAAGAATGAGGCATTTGCCAAAATGCATAACCAATAAAAATCAGTAATGCACCTAAATCAAACTGGTTTGCAACAGCCGTATACCCGATTACAGGTGGCGCTGCGCCAGAAAGACTGCCGATAATGGTTTGATGGATTGTTGTTCGTTTTGTCCATAAGCTATAAAAACCAACGTATACGACAAAACCAATAACAGCAAAAAGAAAAGCGTAAGCATTTACCCAGAACCATAAAATGCTAAAACCAATTACACCTAAAACTAAAGCAAAAACTAAAGCAACAGGAATCGAGATTGATTTTTTAACCATCGCACGATTTTGTGTGCGTTGCATTTTTGAGTCGATGTCTTGGTCAATAACGTTATTGACAACACATCCAGAAGCGACCACAAAGAGGGTGCCTAAGAGGGTAAGAAGCAACAGAAGGAAATCTACAGAACCATGGGCAGCTACAAAGTAGCCACCCAAAGCGGTAACAAAGTTACCAAAGAGAATTCCTGGTTTAGTCAGGAATAAATACTTTTTCAGCATGACGACCAGTTTAGATCATCATGTTGAAGTGAAGGTAGTTCATAATCCACACAGAACCTACTAAAAGGATAGCAATTGTGAGGATTGTATAAACAAATGCAATCACGTTCCAGCGTTGCTCTGAAGAAGAGTTCATATGCAGGAAGTAAACTAACTGAATAAGAACCTGAGCAACCGCAGTAATCGCGATTACGGCAACCAATAGACCGCGGCTAAAACCACCTGCCATTACCATACCGAATGGAATTACGGTAAGTAGAACAGAAAGGATAAAACCGATTGTATATTGTTTAACGTTACCGTGAGCTGCACCAGCAGAGTTATGATCGTGACTCATTAGATAACTCCCATCAAGTAAACAACGCTGAATACGCAGATCCAAACGATGTCAAGGAAGTGCCAGAACAAGCTTAGGCAAGCAAGACGACGAGTGTTTGGAAGTGTCAAACCATATTTCTTGATTTGGAACATCAACACAAGCATCCATACCAAACCAGAAGTTACGTGAATACCGTGCGTACCAACTAAAGTAAAGAACGCAGATAAGAACGCACTTGTGCTTGGGCCATGACCAGCATGAACTAAATGATTGAATTCATAAAGTTCCATGCCAATGAAGGCTGCACCAAATACCCAAGTAACTGCTAACCAAGTTAAAACTTGACCAACATTTTTCTTGTATGCTGCAAGAACAGCAAAACCAAAAGTTACAGAAGAGATAAGAAGGGCGAAAGTTTCAGTTAAAACGAAACCTAAAGATTCACCAAACAGCTCTTGTGCACTTGGCGTACCCACTGGAACGTGGCTACTTAATACAGCGAACGCGATGAAGAGTGTCCCGAAAAGAACCAAGTCACTCATCAAGTAAGTCCAGAAACCAAAGACAGTGATGTCAGTATCATCGTGATGATGATGTTCGTCATGTCCGTGGTTGTCGTGATGAAGTACTTCAGCCATTGTCTTAGTCCTTCTTCAAATGTTTTTCAAGAAGCGCGTAGCGTTCATTTTCAATACGTTCAACTTCTGCAGCTGGAACATAGTAGTCAACTTTCTTAGTGAAAGAAGAAACGATGAAGCTGATAATTGAAGCAATGAAAGTTACAACGACTAACCACCAGATATGCCAGATTAATGCGAAGCCCATAACTGTAATAAACATTGCAATTACGAAACCTGCCGCACGGTTTGTAGGCATATGGATGTCTTCGTATGTAGTTGGCTTAGCGTAAGCAACACCATTTTCTTTGTCAGTCCAGAAAGTATCAATACCATTGATCTTTGGAAGATAAGCAAAGTTATAGAATGGTGAAGGAGATGAAGTAGCCCACTCAAGAGTACGACCATCCCAGATATCGCCAGTAACGTCCATGTTGTCTTTGCGTTGAAGGAAACCAACAACGATTTGCATAACAAAACAGAAGATACCGATAGCAACCAATACAGAACCAAATAAAGCGATCGCTAAGTACGGATCCCATTCAGGGTTGTCATATGTATTCAAACGACGAGTCATACCCATGAAACCAAGGATATAAAGTGGCATGAATGCAAAGTAGAAACCGAAGAACCAGAACCAGAACGCTGCTTTACCCCAAGTTTCATTCAGTTTCCAACCAAACATTTTTGGCCAGTAGAAAATGATACCCGCGAACATCGCGAACACTACACCACCAATAATTACGTTATGGAAGTGAGCGATAAGGAATAAAGAGTTGTGTACTAAGAAGTCCGCTGGTGGAACTGCCATTAATACGCCTGTTAAACCACCAATACCGAAAGTCACAAGGAAGCCAAGTGTCCAAAGCATTGGAGTTGTATAGGTGATGCGGCCCTTGTACATGGTGAATAACCAAGAGAAGATTTTCACACCAGTAGGGATCGCAATGATCATGGTCATGATACCGAAGAACGCGTTAACGTTGGCACCAGCACCCATTGTAAAGAAGTGGTGAACCCATACAACTAGTGAAAGAACACCAATTGCTACAGTTGCGTACACCATAGATTTGTAGCCGAACAACGCTTTGCGTGAGAACACAGCAGTAACTTCTGAGTAAATACCAAAAGCTGGTAATACCAAGATGTAAACTTCCGGGTGACCCCAAGTCCAAATCAAGTTTACATACAACATAGGGCTACCACCCATGTCATTTGTAAAGAAATGGAAGCCGAAGTAACGGTCAAGTGAAAGCATTGCAATAGTCGCAGTCAAAACTGGGAATGTTGCAACGATAAGCACTACAGTAACTAATGCAGTCCAAGTGAAAATAGGCATGTCCATAAGTTTCATGCCAGGCGCACGCATTTTGATGATGGTAACGAAGAAGTTAACACCAGTAAGAAGCGTACCTAGACCAGAAACCTGAAGTGCCCAGATATAGTAGTCTACACCTACACCTGGAGAGTATTCGATGCCAGAAAGTGGAGGGTAAGCCATCCAACCTGTTGCAGCGAATTCACCAATTGCAAGAGAAGCCATCATTAAGCCCGCAGCGCCGGCGAATAACCAGAAGCTAAGAGAGTTTAATAATGGGAATGCTACGTCACGTGCGCCAATTTGAAGTGGTACAGCAACGTTCATTAAACCAACAACTAGACCCATTGCTACGAAGAAGATCATGATTACGCCATGGGCAGTAAAGATCTGGTCATAGTGTTCTGGGTGTAAGTAACCTTCACCGCCACCTTTTGCAAGGAACAGTTGAAGACGCATCATAATCGCATCGGCAAAACCACGCACAAGCATGACAATTGACACGAGGATATACATGATACCAATTTTTTTATGGTCTACAGATGTGAACCATTCGTTCCACAAGTAGCCCCATTTTTTAAAGTAGGTGATACCAGCAACAATTGCGATACCGCCAAGGATCATCATTGCAACAGTAACCAACACGATTGGGTCGTGTGGAATTGCATCTGGTCCTAACTTACCTAATAAGCTCATGTCTTATTCCCCTGCAACAGTCGCATGTTCAACGCCTGCATGAGCTTCAGAAGCAGCAGCTTCGTGTCCAACAGTAGCTGTATGATCAGCACCGTGGTAGTTGCTCATGTATTTGTTAATCACTGATTCGAACAATTTAGGTTCAACTGAAGAATAGTAAGTCACTGGGTGTGGCTTAGTAGGGTAAGGCTTCATTGCTTCAGCTAGAGCCTTCTCTTCAGGAGTAGTTGCTTTGGCAACTAAAACTTCGATCTGGTGTTTAGAACGGTTGCCGTCACGTAAGGTTGCAAATTCAGCTTGGTCTAAAACAGTTTTTTGAACCGCTTCAGGATTAACTGAAGAACCATTACCAGCTTTAACAGCAGAAACCCATTCAGCAAACTGAGCATCAGTCACAGCATGTGCACGGAAGCGCATTTGTGAGAAGCCATAACCTGAATAGTTAGAAGAGAAACCACGGAAGCCTTCAGCAGGACTAGTTTCATCAGCTAATAAGTTCAAGTGAGTTTGCATACCTGCCATAGCATAAATCTGACCACCTAACGCCGGAATGAAAAATGAGTTCATTGTGAAGTTAGATGTTAAACGAAGGCTTACAGGAGTTTTCTCAGGGAAGCGGATCTCGTTTACAGTCGCGATGCCTTGTTCAGGGTAGATGAAGATCCATTTAAATTGTTCAGCAATAACTTGAACAGTTAAAGGAGCTTTATCTGACTCGAGTGGACGGTAAGGGTCATACTTGTGGGAACCCCACCAAGTTAACCAAGCTAAAATAGCGATAATAATTACGGGAATACCCCAAACTACAACTTCAATTGCAGTCGAGTGTGCCCAAGTAGGTGCATAGTCTGCATCTTTATTTGACGCGCGATATTTCCAACCAAACCAAAGAGCCATAAGTGCTGATGGAATAACTACCAACAACATTAGGTAGATCGCAGTAAGCATGAGGTTTGACTGACCTTCAGCAACTGGACCTTTTGAGTTTAGAAGTACCATATCACCACCACACCCAGTTAAGAGTGCAGCGATCGCAGATAAAGACAATACAGCTAAAATTGTTTGTCTCATTTTACAACCTCGGTGAAGAGTCCCATTCCCTAAATTTAAAATTTGGGATAGCGAATAAAGTGTCGCATGATTGTGATTTTTTCAGACATGAAAAAACAGTCACAATGATGCGACACCGCTACGTTGTAGGGCATTATGCCTGATATCGGCAAACTAAGCTATACATAAAGATGCTTTAAATGACTGTATTAAAACCCTATTTTGCTAGTCAGGATTGTATTTTTTTTATCTAAATTTTATTTTAATTTCAATATAATGCACAAAAAAGGGATGAAAAAATCATCCCTGAATAAAAGTGAAAATTATTGGTTTATTACCTTGGTTTTTGCCAATTTGTCATGCAAGGTTTGACGCTTCTTGCCGAAAATGAAAACGGAATCGATGATTACGCTTAATGGCATTGATAAAAAGTTCAGGAAAATAAATAAAACACTGCGTAAAGTGAAGCCACGCATGAGGTTTACAGGTTGACTGGTTTCGGCATCTACAATTTTAATCTTGGTGATTTTTTTACCAATGCTTTGACCTGATTTAGCAATCAAATACGCTTGAATGAAAAGCATAATGAAGAGGTAAGCAAACATTGCAATCCAAGCTTGGTTGGGAAACATTTCAACCATTTGTGTTTGTAGTGCTTGTAAAACATTGGGGTCAGCATTTGGGGTCATCACAGCTTGCATAAACTGTTCATTCAGATTTGCAAATTGTGTCTTTTCACTTGGACTAAAAAATGCCGTTAAGATAAAAGTTGCTGGTATCCAAAGCAGTAAATCGACGATTTTCGCCAAAACACGTTTAGGAATACTAGCTAGGCTAGTTTGCTCTTGTACCGCTTGAGGCTGTGCATAGGTATTTGATGGCGTAGTTGCAGTTTGATTTGATTCGAATGCTGTTGGTGCAGTATATCCTGCAGGCATATAAACCAACTGACCTTGAGTGAGTTCACCCAAAGCTTTCCATTCGGTCATACCTTGGTGCCAAACCAAGTCCGTGAGTAACACTTGTTGGCTCGCGAGCATTTGGTTAAGTTGTTCTAAGGTGTAGGGACCAGCTTGTTGGTTATTTCGTGCCAAGTAAATCTGCATAAAACTAAAATCTCAAAAAACGTCTGTAAAAGTATAAATAAAAAAAAAGACCCACATGTGGGTCTTTTTTTAACACAGTTTATTAAGCTTGTTGAGCTTTTTCTTCAGAAAGGAAGAACCATGTGTCTAATACTGAGTCTGGGTTAAGCGAAACAGACTCAATGCCTTGTTCCATTAACCATTTAGCTAGGTCAGGGTGATCTGAAGGACCTTGACCACAAATACCTACGTATTTGCCAGCTTTACGACAAGCATGGATTGCCATTGATAGAAGTGCTTTAACGGCTGGATCACGTTCATCAAATAGGTGAGAAACGATACCAGAGTCACGGTCTAGACCGAGTGTTAACTGAGTTAAGTCGTTAGAACCGATAGAGAAACCGTCGAAATGTTCAAGGAACTGTTCAGCCAACAATGCGTTAGTTGGAAGTTCACACATCATGATCACTTTAAGACCATTTTCACCACGTTTAAGACCGTTAAGCGCTAACAATTCAATAACTCGTTTCGCTTCAGCAACAGTACGTACGAAAGGAATCATGATTTGAATGTTAGTTAAGCCCATTTCATCACGTGCTTTTTTCAGTGCGCGGCATTCAAGTTCGAAGCAGTCACGGAAGTTGTCAGACACATAACGGCTTGCACCACGGAAGCCAAGCATTGGGTTTTCTTCTTCAGGTTCGTATAACTTACCACCGATTAAGTTTGCGTATTCGTTTGACTTAAAGTCAGACATACGAACAATCACTGGTTTGTCAGCAAACGCTGCAGCAAGAGTAGAAATACCTTCAACTAGTTTTTCAACATAGAATTCGATAGGGGATGCATAACCCGCAGTACGTGACATTACAGCAGCACGAGTTTCACGTGGTAAGCTGTCAATGTTAAGCAATGCTTTAGGGTGTACACCGATCATACGGTTGATGATGAACTCAAGACGAGCAAGACCAACACCTTCGTTAGGAATTTGAGCAAAGTCAAATGCGCGGTCAGGGTTACCTACGTTCATCATGATTTTGAACGGAAGTTTAGGCATAGATTCGATAGAGTTGCGTTGGATTTCAAAGTCCAAAGAACCTTCGTAAATAAAGCCTGTGTCACCTTCAGCGCAAGACACAGTCACTTCTTGACCGTCAGTCAATACTTCAGTTGCATTACCACAACCTACGATTGCAGGGACACCAAGTTCACGTGCAATAATCGCAGCGTGACAAGTACGACCACCACGGTTAGTGACAATCGCAGCAGCACGTTTCATTACTGGTTCCCAATCTGGGTCAGTCATGTCAGATACAAGTACGTCGCCGTCTTGAACTTTGTCCATTTCTTTGATTGAAGTCACGATACGCACGCGACCAGAACCAATACGTTGACCGATTGAACGACCTTCACAAATCACATTACCTTTTTGTTTAAGAAGGTAGCGTTCCATTGTGCCTACATTTTGACGGCTCTTCACAGTTTCAGGACGTGCTTGAACGATATAGATTTGGCCATCATCGCCATCTTTCGCCCATTCGATGTCCATTGCTGAACCGTAATGGTTTTCAATGATCAATGCTTGTTTAGCAAGTTCTTGAAGTTCGTGGTCATTTAAAGCGAATTGTTGACGATCTGCTTTTTCAACGTCTACAACAACCACTGATTTACCCGCAGCACCTTCTTCACCATAAATCATTTTTTGGTGTTTAGAACCAAGGTTACGACGTAATACAGCGTGTTTTCCTGCATTTAGAAGTGGTTTAGATACATAGAATTCGTCAGGGTTAACTGCACCTTGTACAACCATTTCACCCAAGCCATAAGATGCTGTGATGAAAACTGCGTCACGGAAACCAGATTCTGTATCAAGTGTAAACATTACACCAGCAGCACCTGTTTCAGAGCGAACCATGCGTTGAACACCAGCAGATAACGCAACGACGTCATGTGCGAAGTTTTGGTGTACACGGTAAGAAATTGCGCGGTCGTTATAAAGTGAAGCAAATACTTCTTTAATCGCAACAAGGATGTTATCGATACCACGGATGTTCAAGAAAGTTTCTTGTTGGCCTGCAAATGAAGCGTCTGGTAAGTCTTCTGCAGTTGCAGATGAACGAACGGCAACCGCGATTTCAGGGTTGCCGTTTGAAAGAGCTGTGAAAGCTTCACGAATTTCTTTTTCAAGTTCAGCAGTCAGCGGAGTGTCTACAATCCATTGACGGATTTTCGCACCAGTTTCAGCAAGTGCATTTACATCGTCAACATTGAGTGCAGCAAGTTCAGCGTTAATTTTAGCGTTCAGGCCACTTTGCTCGAGGAATTCACGATATGCTTGAGCTGTAGTAGCAAAACCACCAGGAACAGATACACCAGCATTTGCGAGATGGCTGATCATTTCACCTAATGATGAGTTTTTACCGCCCACGAGTTCTACGTCGTGTTTCCCTAATTTTTCTAGACCAATTACGCGCGCTTCCAAAGTTGTTACTCCACTTTTGCAGTATTAATCACTATCTTGGCATGAAATTATAACAAATTACTTAGCATTCTAAATTTACTAAGTGACAGTCATGTAAGATGGTTTACTATAATGATTATATAGCACTAAGACAAATTTTGGAGGAGAATTTTAATGTCAGAAGGTAAACAGATTCAGCGTAGTGTTTTCTTTGTTTCGGATGGTACCGCGATTACCGCAGAAACGCTTGGTCATTCACTGTTAGCCCAGTTCCCTCATGTAGATTTTGACATTCATATTATTCCTTATATTACCTCTGAAGAAGCAGCTACAAATGTGGTTGCAGAGATCAATCTTAGAGCGCAGCAAGACGGTCAAAAGCCTTTGGTGTTTGACACCCTTGTTGACCCGTATGTACGTGACATTATTAATACGGCAGATGCAGTAAATCTTGATGTTTTTGAAGGGCTTATTAGTAAATTATCTGACGAGTTAGGCACAGCTCCTACAACTTTAGTCGGTCAAACCCATGCAGTAACAGATTCTGAGTCTTATAAAGCACGTATTGATGCGGTGCATTTTGCTTTAGATAACGATGATGGGGCACGTACTCGTCATTATGACAAAGCCGACTTAATTTTAATTGGCGTGTCACGTTCGGGTAAAACACCGACTTCCATCTATCTCTCTTTGCAATTTGGTATTCGTGTAGCGAACTATCCGTTGACAGAAGAAGACTTGGATGACAACCGTTTACCTGCAGTTTTACGTGAACATAAGCATAAGTTATTTGGCTTGATGATTGATGCAGAGCGCCTTGTAGCAATTCGTTCAGAACGTAAGGCCAATAGTCGTTATGCAAGTTTTAGTCAGTGCCAGATGGAATTACGTGCGATTGAAGGTATTTATATTTCAGAAGGAATTAAATACTTAAACGTGTCAGAAATGTCGATTGAAGAAATTTCTACACGTGTTTTACAAATGACCGGACTGAAGCGTCGCATTGGTTAAGTGTAAATTGAGCCACTTTAGTGGCTCTTCTGATGATAATAAATTACTGTATAAATTATATAAAAATAGTATTAATTTCTGGTTTGTCATACTTTTAATGAATGATAAATATTTAAGATATTGATGAAAATTTTCCTCAATATTTAGACTTAAATTTTAAGCAATTTTTGCATTCATTTGTGTACCAGTTCGATGAATTTCTTTGGCTGAAAATTTATAAAATATGGCCAAATTGACAGCACAAATCTTTTATAAAAATCCGTGTTTTGCTGTATTTTTATCTATGAATTAAGCCTGAATAATCCACTTGATATGAGTTGTATAAATACAAGATTTAGCTAATATGGTTTAATATTTAATCAATTTTTCAAAAATACTAATTTAAATGCTAAAAAAATAGGCAGAAAATAGAATAAAAAATAATCAAACAGTTGCTTTTGGATACTAAATATAAAGAAATGGCACCATTTATTTAATTGATGTGGGTGAAAAATAGTCAAATTAATAACATTCAGGCTCTAAACTCCGATATAAATTGATATTTAAACTGGATTTCAATCTGTTATTTTCCTATTAAATATAGATAACAATATAGGTAAATATCGGTTGAACATAAGCATCAATATAAATTTTTCAACTTACAGTTAAGGAGTAAATAGAGCTGTGTAAAAAAAATAAGCACTGAAAAAATTATTGGTTTGACTAATCTTCTTATAGCTATATTGATCATAATTATTCCAAGTTACACCTCTATAAACTCGCTCTATCTACAGGTGTAGTGCTGATGCATGATTTATGCAATAGAGCTGATAAAGCTATTTTCATTTATGGATTTTTAAGAATCCTTAGCCTTATCGAATGAAAGTATCCAATATAGTAGGGGATCTAGCAAAAGCCGCCAGAGATGGCTTTTGGTGTTGTGAGTTTTGATCAATCGGATAAATTATAGTAAATGTTATGTGAAAATCATTTCATTGTAATTACTTTTCTTTAGGCTGGTTAGATTCGCTGCGCACAATGACATCACACTCAAACGTATGCTCATCTAAAGCCGTGATTGAATTACTCTGAATTTTTGCAATTGGCCAAGTATTTAAGATGCAGTTTGGCTGCTGTAATGCTGCATAATAATGATCAGATTTTAGGAAGGTTTTGTTCTGAATTGCGGTATTTGGACTGAGTAAATGTCTTAACCAATGGTTCGGCACTTGATCTTCTAAAAAGCGAATCGCCAAAATACTCTTAATACGATTGCTAAATAAACGTCGATTTTTTGCAATCAGTGGATGTTGAATTAATTTATTCAATAGACGTTCAGTACGCGGTAAAACAAATTGCGGTTTGATTTGATAGACCATGATGTTATCTGCAACCTGACATAGATGATGTAGTTCAGAGACCACATGCTGATCTATCCCAATAATTGCGATTTTTTGATTCTTAAAATCATAATCTTTGATCTGTTCTGAACTGATGATCGTTCCACGAAAGTGTTCAAAATCCTCTAGATGATTATTAAAAATATGGTGGGTTGCATCCTGCTTGTTGGCCATATTTATTCCTTGTCTTTTGTTTTTTTAGTTGAGTCTTAGATAGGAATATATTCTGTGATGGGCCAGTCGGGGTAAAGCGTTTTTTCAGTCTGATGAGTCATACAATTTGTCTAGAATTGATTTGCTTGGCCCTTGTCATTTATACATTTCTAGGAGTGAACTGATTTTTTTATGCGTTGAAGTTCATCTTTCGCTCAAGCAGGTCGAAATAATGAGCGACCTGCATGAACAGCTTTTGAGATCTATAATTTTGTGAGTTTTAAAGTGGTTCATCATCTGATGAGTTATAGTCAAGCTGACTCGTGGTTGAATGTTTAAGTTCGGGTTGGTCGGTATGGGTACGTAAATAGTCCATATCACGAATATTTTTTTGTACAGCAACTGCACCAAACAGACTCATTAGGAAAGCCATCATGTAAAAACCTTTTTCACTTAATGCCAGTTCAGCATTCCATAGACCAATGGCAAGAAGTACGAGGCAAATAATGACGGATGCCCAGCACAGTCCAAAGTAGATTGCAGTGACATGCATTCCTTCTAAACGGTCACGAATGATTTTTTGTAGTGAAACCGATGAAAATAATCCATAGAGCAATAAAATGAGATAAAAGCCTTTTTCATTCAGCATCATATTTGCATTGAATAAACCTATGCAAAACACTACAGCGCCTAAAATGAGGGCACACCAACTTGCTGCGATAAATGCGGGTGTGGGTTTATTAATATATTGGCTCATCTGCTTATTTTTCTCATTGTTTTGCTTGTGTTTAATATTTATACAGGAATGAAAATGAGTAAAGCAATTATTTCGTTGAGGCAATGATGGTTTTTAAGTACAGGTTTGGTCGTTGTTAGCCGAAACCATATTATCTGTTGACTGCTATCCGTCTAAAGAACCACAAAACATGTAGTCACAATTCTGCCTTTAGACGGATTAAACGCTTGGATTAGATTATTAAGCTTAGAGTCTTAAGCGAGATCATTTTTGATTTGCATTAAACGTTCGAAGTTTTCAATGCGCTTGTCGGTATCGTAAATGTCACAGGTGAAAATAAATTCATCAACGTCATATTTGGTGAGTAGGTTTTCTAAACCTGCTCGAACGGTTGCATTTGAACCGACTTGTCCCATAGCGTAGAAATTATCAACAGACATCTTTTCTGCAGCAGACCATAAGCCTTGCATACTGTCGACTGGAGCTTTGAGTTTTAAACTTTGACCACGCATTAAACCTAAAACGCGTTGATAAGCACTCGTCGCCAGATATTCTGCTTCTTCATCTGTTTCAGCAACAACCGTTGGTACGCCCATAGAGACATAAGGTTGATCTAAATATTCGGATGCTTGGAAATTTTCACGATAGAGCTGAATTGCTTGTCCAAGCATGCGTGGTGCGAAATGTGAAGCAAAAGAATAGGGTAGACCTAAACGTGCAGCGAGTTGTGCACTGAATAGACTTGAACCTAGAAGCCATACAGGAACATGTGTATTTTGTCCCGGTGTGGCAATGATTCGCTGGTGAGGTTCAGGTGCTTTGAAGTATTGTAAAATCTCAAGAACATCTTGTGGAAATTGATCTTCGGTTTCCTGACGGCCACGGCGTAGTGCGCGCATGGTGGTTTGGTCAGTACCTGGTGCGCGACCTAAACCGAGTTCAATACGTCCAGGATATAACGTTTCAAGTGTGCCAAATTGTTCAGCGACAACTAAAGGCGCATGGTTGGGCAACATAATCCCACCTGAACCGAGCTTGATAGATTGTGTATTTGCTAAGAGATAACCGAGTAAAACCGCAGTTGCAGAACTTGCGATGCCGTCCATATTGTGGTGTTCGGCTAACCATAGACGTTCATAGCCAAGCTCTTCTGCTCTCTGCGCTAACTGGAGTGCATGTTTGAGCGAAAATTCGATGGTTTTATCATCTCGAACAGGTGCGAGTTCAAGTATTGAAAATTTTGTATCGGCTAGAGTACGCATGTTTTCTCTCAGAGATCTTTATATCGAAATAATACGATATAAAAAGCCTAATGTATATCGAATAAACTCGATATGGTCGTGGGGCGGTGTGAAAAGACAACTTTAGATATATCTAAACTTTTTTTATATACAAAAAAAGCACCCGAAGGTGCTGATTTTTTTCCATTGAAATATATCGATTAACGTTTACCGTTTTTGTACCAACCTAAGTGACGACCATTGTCTCCACGGTAGCCTCGGTCGTTGTAGCTGTAATTATTGGTACGATAGCCACGGTTGTTATAACGACGGTCATAGCGATCATCATAACGACGGTCTTCAGACACTTTTTTACCTAGTGCAGAACCACCAGCTGAACCAAGTGCAGCACCGATATAACCACCGTTTGTGCCGCCCATGTTTTTACCTACGGTATAACCACCTGCGCCACCAAGTGCACCACCGATGATGGCACCATTACGGTCACGTTTGTTTGCCGATGCTGCTGCACCTGCACCGCCACCAATTGCTGAACCAATCATTGCGCCAGTTTGGCCGCCAACTTGGTTACCGATTGCTGCACCAACAACACCACCTAAAGCAGATGTTAATGCAGTATTGGTGCTATTACCTGCATGTGTTGCAGTCATAGTAAGTGCTGAAGCGGCAATTGCTGCACTGAATAGAATTTTATTAATTTTCATTTTTAAACTCCTTACGAAGCATGATGTTTATCTGTTGATATCAATATATGAAAACACATAGCGAATATTTGGAGCGTGATGTGAAATAAAATACGTGTTCCGTTGCTGCAATGTAAATTTTGCACTTTATTTCTACATGATTGATGACTTGGTTGGAGGGAAGGCAAATCTAAATATTTATCAGGAGCAATAAATAAAGTTGTATTTATCATTTGAAAAATGGTGATACATAAAAAAGCACCCGAAGGTGCTATTTTCACTATTCAATAAGGACTCACTAATTTTTGAATTAGTGACGACGACGGTAACGTTTTTTGTATTTACGTTCTTGGTGTTTGTCGTAAGCTTTATCTTTAGAGATTTTATTACCTAGAGCAGCACCACCAGCAGCACCTAGTGCAGAGCCGATGTAACCACCGTTTGTACCGCCCATGCTTTTACCAACAGTATAACCTGTACCACCACCTAAAGCACCGCCGATAGCAGATTCTGTACGGTTGCGTTTATTACTTGCTACCGCAGCACCACCAGCACCACCAAGAGCGGCACCAATTGTAGCGCCGGTATTACCGCCCATGTTTTTACCAATTGCAGTACCTGCAACACTACCTAATGCACTAGCTGCAGCAACGCGTGTTGTACTATCTGCATTTGCAGACACAGTGAACATAGAAGCAGTTGCTAGAGTGGCTGTCATTAAAAGAGTATTCAGTTTCATAGTTCACTCCATGTCCTTCATAAACGCGAGGACTTTTTCATAATCATTTCGATGGCAGTAAATGTAACAAAACTATTCGCTATAAATATGGAGAGCTTTCTCTTTATTTGGTGATTTGAGTGTCTGGTTTGTATGAGTTTTATAAATATTGTGAAAAAAATGGTTGAATGCTGAAAATCTGTACGACTTTGTGGAGAAAGTTAGGAGTGATGAATTTCACACTTTCTTATTTCGGGTCATTGATAGGCCAAAAAACAATATATATGTCATTTCAGACCCATTATCGGTACACTAGCGCCATTATTTTGAATTTTGGCATATCCGTGAAAGTTTAGCGGTTGAGCCTGTGTATTGAGATTTTTTGAAAAATGAAAGAATCGTTACGTTTACGATTAGATCAGCTCTCTGACCGTCACGAAGAATTAAATGCATTACTCGCAGATGTAGAAGTCATTTCAGATAACAAACGTTTCCGTCAGTTGTCACGTGAGCATAGTGATTTATCTGAAATCACTGAAGTTTGGAAAAAATACCGTCAAGCAGAAGAAGATATTGAAACTGCTGAAGTGATGATGACGGATCCAGATTTTAAAGAGATGGCAGTTGAGGAAATCAAAGAAAATAAAGCTTTGATTGGCCAGCTTGAAGCAGACTTAAACATTCTGATGATTCCAAAAGATCCGAATGATGCGAACTCTGCTTATTTAGAAATCCGTGCCGGAACAGGTGGTGACGAAGCTGCAATTTTCTCGGGTGACTTGTATCGCATGTACAGTAAATATGCTGAATCACAAGGTTGGCGTATTGAAGTGTTGTCTGAAAATGACGGCGAACATGGCGGTTATAAAGAAGTGATTTGCCTCATCAATGGTGAAGGCGTATATGGTCGCTTAAAATTTGAAAGTGGTGCGCATCGTGTACAGCGTGTTCCTGCAACTGAGTCACAAGGTCGTGTTCATACTTCGGCATGTACTGTTGCGATTTTGCCGGAAATTGATGTAGACACCAGTGTTGAAATTAATCCTTCAGAATTACGTATCGATACCTATCGTGCATCTGGTGCGGGTGGTCAGCACATTAACAAAACTGACTCCGCGGTGCGTATTACCCATATACCAACGGGTACAGTTGTAGAATGTCAGGATGAACGTTCACAACATAAAAACAAAGCCAAAGCGATGGCGCTGTTGGTTTCTCGTTTAGAAAATGCCAAACGTGCGGCGGCAGATGCCGCGACGTCTGAAATGCGACGTGACTTGGTGGGTTCTGGTGACCGTTCTGAGCGTATTCGTACCTATAACTATCCACAAGGTCGTATGACTGATCATCGTATTAACCTAACACTGTATAAGTTGGATGCAGTGATGGAAGGTGATTTGACTGAATTACTAGATAGTTTGCATCGTGAATATCAAGCCGATCAGTTGGCGTTATTAGCACAGCAGAATGGTGGCTAATGAATATTGCACAGGCTTTGGCCTATCGTGGTGAACCTGAGAGTTATGAACGTCAGGAAAATGCGTGGTTGTTAGAGCATATCACCAAGATTGATTCTTTTGATTTAATCATGAAAAAGGATCAAGAATTAACAGCTGAGCAAGAACAACTCTATGTTGAAAGTCTTGCACGTATTACCGCAGGTGAGCCTTTGGCTTACGTCACAGGTTCTCAGCCATTTTGGACGCTAGACTTAAAAGTGACTAAAGATACTTTGGTACCACGTCCTGATACGGAAGTACTTGTTGAAACTGTACTGCGTTTAGAACTTCCTGAAGATGCTCGTGTGGTCGATTTAGGAACAGGAACTGGTGCTGTAGCGTTATCATTAGCCAGTGAACGTCCAGATTGGTCAATTGTGGCTTCAGATATTTACGAACCTACATTGGAAGTCGCTGAGTTTAATGCCAAAAAGCATGATCTTGAACATGTGCAGTTTGTCTTAGGTTCTTGGTTGAAACCCTTTGGTCGTGCTTTCTTTGATGTAATTGTGTCAAATCCGCCGTATATCGATGCTGATGATGTACACATGAAGGATTTGGCGACAGAGCCTGAACGTGCTTTGGTTGCAGACAATCATGGGCTTGCAGATCTTGAGCAAATCATTCTTCAAGCCAAAAAACATTTAACCGTGAATGGTTGGGTGGTGCTCGAACATGGTTATGACCAAGGTGAAGCGGTCAGACATTTGTTCTTACAAGCTGGGTATCGAAATGTTCGGACTGTAAAAGATTATGGTGGCAATGACCGTGTCAGTTTAGGCCAGTGGCAACACTGATTTGGTGTTAGAGAAATAGTCAAAAATAAAGCGCATTGAATGCGCTTTATTTTTTTGTTTTTGATATTCGATCAATACTTACATTGGGTAGTCTTGTAAGCTATCGAAAACTTCAACTTGTTCTAAAGCTGCTGTTTCTACTGCAAGACAGTAAGCAATAATTTTTGCAGTTGCATTCACTAAATTTTCATCTTTTAGATTTGCACCTGCTTGAATTGCTTCAATGTCATCCGCTTGGATATCCAGTGCATGAGCAACTTCAACTGCATTTTCAGTGCTAAAAAATTGTGAGATCAAATTTTGCAAATCGATATCTGCGACAGTTTTAAGCTGTTCGTGAAACAGTTCATCAATTGCGTCAATCTGAGTGAAAAGAGAATCTGAAAAGTTTTGAACAAGTTGTTGTTCAAGAACATCAATCATCTTAAGCATAGGAAAGCCTTTCAAGGAGATGCAGGAGAATTGGAATATAAATAAGCAAAGTGCTTTAAATTGAGTGAAAAATAACCTAATTAGACTAAAGTAGCAATCGTTCAAGGATGAATGGTCAGTCTATTTATTGAATATTTTTAAGTTATTGATTTTCTATTAATTAGATGAATATTCAATTTATAAATAGCGAATATCAAATTTTAGGCCTTGAATTCAGGCGCATTATTTTGTCGATACGCACCGGGACTGACACCTGTCCATTTTTTAAAAGCCCGATGAAAAGCACTCGGATCATGAAAATTTAGTTCTTCACTGATATCTTGTAAGCTTTTATCGGTATGGGTTAAAAAATCGATGGCAGTATCACGTCGGATATCATTTTTGAGTTGTTGATAACTCACACCTTCACTTTTAAGACGGCGATGCATCGTGGCTTCCGACATATTCATTTTGACTGCCAACTCATAAAACTCTAACCATTCGGCAGGAGAAACGTCTAAGAGTTGTTTGCGAATTTGGCTGCTAAGTGCATACGGGTTTTTAAAACGAACCAAGAGGTTTTCAGGCGTTTGTTGTAGGAATTGATACCAGGAACGTGTGTCTTGTTTGATGGGAAGGCTTAAATAACTGGCATCGAGCTGTATATAGTTTTGACTGGCTTGGTAATGAATATTTTCGCAGAAGCGAACTTTATAGTCGTGATCATCAAGCGGTGCATCACATTTAAATTGGATTTGGTTTAATAAAATCCGTTGACCACTTAGCCAGCACAGTAGCGTGTGGATGAGCATTAAATATGTGGCATAGCTGAACATGCGTTTAGGCGCATGTTGGTCATAGATCACGATATAAGCAAAGTGATCTTCAATGGTTAAATCGCTATGTAAGTCATCTAAAACCAGATTTAAAAATTGTAGGATTTGCTTGAGTGCATCACCCAATGTGCTGTTATGCATGACCATTTTCGACAGTAGCTTAAAACTACCACGTCGCATAGCATGCCGATCCATGCCAAAAAATTCATCATCCATCACATCTGCAAGATGAGTCCATAAAGCCGCATATTGTGAAACGGAAACTCTGGTTTTACGCGATAGCAGTAACTCTGAGGGTATACCAGACTTTTGCAAAATAGCAGAAATATCAAAGTGCTTTTGTTGCGCATCGTGTAATGCTTCATGCACCAAGTCGATAGAAATCGTCCCTTTGCTGTATTCGAGTCCATGCTTCGGCATATGTGCGGATAGGTCCTTGTTCAGAATTGTCCAAATACATCAGAAAAGATGCAACATTTGGAAATTGTACTGAATAAATTCTCTGTTTACTCTGCATCTTAAGTCGAATTTAAAACAAGACATCGTAAATAGGGAAATGCTATGGACATTAAAGGAAAAGTTTTTGTTGTGACAGGTGGTGCATCAGGACTAGGCGCTGCGACAGCAACACATCTGATTGGCTTGGGTGCCAAAGTGATTATTGTGGATATGAATCATGAGCATGGCGAAGCGATGCAACGTCAACTAGGTGATCATGCCAAATTTGTTCAATTGGATGTCACTGATGAACAAGCGGTCGGCGCTTTCTTTGCACAAGTTGAAGCGGAATTTGGTCAACTTAATGGCTTAGTGAACTGTGCAGGTATCGCACCTTCTGCAAAAGTTTTAGGTCGTGACGGATTACATGATTTGGCGATGTTCCAAAAAGTATTAAATATTAATGTTTCAGGCACATTCAATATGCTGCGCTATGCGGCACAACTGATTGCTAAATATGAATTAAAAGCAGGTGAAGAAGAGCGTGGCGTGATAGTGAATACTGCGTCGGTTGCGGCTTTCGATGGTCAAATTGGTCAGTCGGCTTATGCAGCATCAAAAGGGGCAGTGGTTGCAATGACATTACCTCTTGCACGTGAGCTTGCACGTGAATCAATCCGTGTGATGACCATTGCTCCGGGCATTATGGAAACGCCGATGCTCAAAGGCTTAGCACAAAATGTACAAGATGCTTTGGGGCAAATGGTGCCTTTTCCTCCACGTTTAGCAAAACCACAAGAGTTTGCAAAATTAGTGAAGCATATTTTTGAAAATGCTTATCTCAATGGCGAAGTGATACGTCTTGATGGCGCGATCCGTATGCAGCCTAAATAGTTATTTATTAAAACTGCTTATTCAGGATTCTACGACGGAGTCTGATCGAGAATAACTTCGTTGACAGTAGTTCATCGCGTTACTTTTGTTTCGGCAAAAGTAACCAAAACCATTGTCATTTGCAAAATTTGTCATCAAGCATTTATTGATTTATAGGTCGCAGAATCATTAGAGATTAATGGCGTCCTGCCTCAGACAGTTGCAAATGACGTCGTCGTGTATCCAACTTTGCTTTATACAGCCAAAGTATTTTTAATTCCGCAGTTATCCAAAATTTAAAGCTATACACGCTATAAAAGATTTAGAAAAGGAAGTCTCATGATTTTAAATGATGAACAAAAAATGGTTCAGGATATGATGCGAAGCTATTCGCAAGAAAAACTGAAACCGACGGCAGCAGAGCGTGACAAAACGGCAGCATTTCCTGCACAAGAGCTAAAGGAACTTGGTGAGCTGGGTGCTTTAGGCATGACGGTTTCGGACGAATGGGGGGGTGCAGGTTTAGACTATGTGTCTTTGGTTGTTGCCTTAGAAGAAATTGCTGCAGGTGATGGTGCGATTTCGACGATTGTCAGCGTACAAAACTCACTGCCATGTGGCATTACGCAGCGTTATGGTACAGAAGCACAAAAAGAAAAATACTTAAAAAAATTAGCCACAGGCGAATGGTTAGGTTGTTTTTGCCTAACAGAACCACAAGTGGGTTCAGATGCGAGCGCATTGGAATGTAAAGCGGAGCGTGATGGTGATGAGTGGGTGTTAAATGGCACCAAGCAATTTATTACCACAGGAAAACATGCCCAAGTAGCCTTGGTTTTTGCGGTAACGGATAAGTCTGCAGGTAAAAAAGGGATTTCGTGCTTTTTAGTACCGACGGATGCACCGGGTTATATCGTATCGCGATTAGAAGACAAAATGGGTCAGCATTGTTCCGATACAGCAACTATAGTTTTAGATGACTGTCGTATTCCTGCCGATAGTCTTTTAGGCCAAGAGGGTGAAGGCTATAAAATTGCCTTATCGAACTTAGAGTCAGGTCGAATTGGTATTGCAGCGCAGTCTGTGGGTATGGCCCGTGCGGCATTAGATGCAGCCGTTGAATATGCCAATGAACGAAAGGCATTTGGGGTGGAGATTGTTCAGCATCAGGCCGTGGCATTTCGCCTCGCGGATATGGCTACCCAAATTGAGGCGGCTCGCCAATTGATTTTCCATGCAGCGACGTTAAAAGATGCAGGTTTTCCATGTTTAAAAGAAGCCTCGATGGCGAAACTTTTTGCATCGATGATGGCTGAACGGGTGTGTTCAGATGCGATTCAGATCCATGGGGGCTATGGTTATGTATCTGATTTTCCAGTAGAACGAATTTATCGTGATGTGCGTGTCAGTCAAATCTATGAAGGTGCATCGGACATTCAGCGGCTGGTGATTGCACGTGAAGTCACCAAAGGGTGAAAGGTAAAAAAATAGACTTTAGTCGATGTTCAAACCCTGCAATGGCGTTGATGGTTATGGAAATTGCAGGGCACATCCAAACATGGTTATCTAGGTATAGACAGTCTAAGAATAGGTAATTTACGAATAGATTGTCGAAGAGTATAAGTTTCAAAACTAAAAAACCGACATTGCAATCGGTGTATAGAAAAGCAGTAAAAGCGGATGTGGCAAAGGAATCGTCACTAGTACGCAGCGGTACAACAACAAGATCAATAAACCTCAAAGTCTTGCACTTTGAGTCATAGAGAACAGGATAGGAATTGTCGTCATGAAGACACTAGAACAAGCATATCGTGATTTTAATTTTGAAAAGATTGTTACAGAACAATTGGTCGGTACGCCAAGTTCTATAAACGCTTATGATGAATGTTGTGGGCGCTATGTTGGGCAAAATAGAACTGCGCTGATCTGGGAAGGTAAAAATGGTGAATCTGAGCAATGGACTTTTGAGCAATTAGATTTAGCTTCTGCACAATTGGCAAATTATTATCAGCGCATTGGATTGAAAGCAGGTGATTGCATTGCAGGTCTATTACCCCGCACAGCAGAGTTATTGATCACCGTATTGGCAACATGGCGTATAGGGGCAATTTATCAGCCTTTGTTTACGGCATTTGAGTCCAAAGCGATTGAGCATCGGGTGCAAACTGCGGGAACAAAGCTGATTGTAACCAACACTGAGCAACGATCAAAACTCAATCATATTGATTTACCACATATTTTAACCGTGCATGCCGATCAAGCAATTCAGACAGATCCTGACTTTTGGTCAGAGCTGCAACTTCATGACACCACATATAACTCAGTACCACGTTCATTTGACGATGAATTTTTAATGATGTTTACATCGGGAACGACCGGTTTGGCCAAGTCTGTACCTGTGCCACACAAAGCGTTATTGGCATTTAAAGGGTATATGACACATGCGGTTGATTTGCGTGATGAAGATTCATTTTGGAATTTGGCAGATCCGGGTTGGGCTTATGGTTTGTACTATGGAATTGCAGGGCCATTAAGTTTAGGACACAGCATTATTATGGATGAACGTGCTTTTAGTGTTGATCATGCACTTCAAGTCATCAAAAAATATAAAGTCAGTAATTTGACCGGTTCACCAACGGCATTTCGTATGTTCTTTGGTTTTAAAGAAAAATTTGATGAATCCCTAAAATCACATTTACGGGTTGTGAGTAGTGCAGGAGAGCCACTAACGCCCGAAGTGATTCAATGGTTTAATCACGATTTAAACGTCAATATTTATGACCAATATGGGCAAACAGAACTCGGTATGGTGATTGCAAATCATCACGCTTTAGAACACTACAAAAAAGTGGGTTCAGCCGGTTTTGCTATACCGGGTCATCGTTTCGCGGTGCTTAATAAAGACTATCAAGAAATTGAACGCGGTGGCATTGGAACATTGGCATTAGATTGGTCGCAATCTCCACTCATGTGGTTCACAGGCTATGGTGGCAATAACCGTAAAGCCTTTGTCGGGAACTACTATTTAACCGGTGATACCGTTCGTTTAAACGAAGAAGGCGGCATTGATTTTGTAGGTCGTGCAGACGATGTCATTACAACGTCAGGCTATCGTGTTGGGCCTTTCGATGTGGAAAGCACATTATTAGAATGTGAAGAGGTTTTAGAGTCGGCAGTTGTTGGTAAGCCTGATCCTGAGCGGACTGAATTGGTCAAAGCTTTTGTGGTATTGAAACCACAATATCAAGCAAGTTCTGAACTCATGGATAAACTACAAGCCTATGTACGATCTCGTTTATCCAAGCATGCTTATCCAAAAGAAATTGAATTTGTGGATGGGTTGCCTAAAACATCGAGTGGAAAAATCCAACGTAATTTGTTGAAGCAACAAGAAGTGGCCAAAGCGCAATTAATTCAAAAGGTCAGTTGAGTCAATTTATATACGCAAAAAAGGCTGCTTGATGCAGCCTTTTTGAAATTGATATTTGAGCTGGTGAAACCATTCATTCGAGATCATATATGCACTTGACTAACTATGGGACAATCCAAATTAACCTAAAATTAAAGCATTCATTCAAATCAATAAAATCATTTAGTTTAAGTTCAGGGTATTATGTTCAGTATCAAGTTCTTGAGTTTTACCTGTTAAATTGCCCTTCGAAGCTTTGAATAAATGGGTGACTTTATTGTCTTTGACATTCCAGAATTCTGCACTAATAGGATTAGCTATCAAAACGCGAACAGTAGGATCAGTCTTGCCATCGAACCAGTTTTCAGCCCAAGGATTCCATAATTTATCGATTAGGGCCGCATCTGTACTGATTTCTCCATGAGCACTAATTGATACATAAATATCGTCTGAAGGTTTAGCGAATGCTAATCCAAGATGATTACGACCTGCATTGACTGCCTCTACAAGGTCATTGTTTTCTTTCATAAGAAAATAGATATTTTCATGCTCTGAATAGCCCCAAAATTCTAGACACACATAACCATCTTTTGATTGGCCTTTTCATAATCTAATGGAGAACGCTGACCATTGGAACCATGTCTGCGTTTTGAATTATAGAACATCTCAATATATTCAAAGATATCGGATCTTGCTTCAGTTCTAGTTGCATAGATTCTCTTTTTAATTCGTTCCCGCTTTAATAGCTGAAAGAAGCTTTCTGCAACAGCATTGTCATGACAATTACCTCTACGACTCATACTACTTTCAAGATTATGATGCCTGAGAAATGTCTGCCATTCATGACTGGTATATTGGCTACCTGAGAAGCATTGCTTCGCAAGAGAATGGATTAGGACTTTGTTCTTTGGATTTCTCCGCCACAAAGCCATCAATAACGCATCTAAAACCAAATCTGTCGTGATTCTGGATTTCATAGACCAGCCAACAACAAGACGTGAAAAAAGGTCAATCACAACTGCCAGATACAACCACCCTTCATGTGTACGGATATAGGTAATGTCCGTCACCCATAATTGGTTCGGCTCAGTTGGATTAAACTGTCGATTTAAGCTGTTTGCGGCAATGACAGCCGGAGTACCAGCGTAAGCTCTAGGCTTACGATAACCACGCTGTGATTTAAGACCATCTGCTTTCATCAGCCGATGTACTCGATTGATCCCACAACTTTCGCCAACATCTTTCAAATCACAGTGAATTTTGCGATAGCCATAGACTCCGCCAGATTCCAGCCAGAATTGTTTAATCAGGCCTGAAAGCTGTTGCCGTTTCCTTGCAGTTTTACTGGTGGGTTGCTTTAACCATGCGTAATAACCACTGTGATGAACATCTAACGTTGAACATAAACGACGAACAGGCCATATGTGCTGATTGTCCTGAATAAAGGCGTACCTCATTTGGACTGGCTTGCGAAGTACACCGCGGCCTTTTTTAATATGTCCCTTTCTTCAGTAACCCGTTGCAGTTCTTTTTTTAACTTTGCTAATTCTGCGCTTGGATCATTAGATTCTATTATCTTGGGCTGCTGTGGATCATAACGTTTAATCCAGGCATACAGACTATGGGTGGTGGTTCCTAAACGTGTAGCAACCTCGGCCACACTATAACCTTTCTCAGTGACTTGTTTTACTGCTTCAATTTTGAATTCTTCAGGGTATCGTTTACTGCTCATAAGCACCTCGTTAATTAGCCATTTTATCTAACTAAAAGGTGTCTACAAAATTAGTGGCTATTCACTCATTCATTTTATCAGAATTAAGCATTGTCATAGGTTGAGAATGAATTTCTTGCTTGTCAGTGACATGGCTAATCATGGTGAAACGCACGTCTTTAATGAGTTTCCATAATTTTTGTCGTTGATCTTGTTCAATGTATTCTTGTGGCATTTTTATTCTCCACTTTTAAGTAATTACTTTGGGGATAAAGGGGTAAATATGACTGAGCACAAAGTATTTGAATAATGTGTGTTAGCTCATAAGTTTATCGAACATATTATGTCAGCAATTTAATTCTCACTGAATTCATACATATACCTACGGATTAAATCTCTTTGCATACATAAACGCTTAAAATGTCTTGAATTAAGTTTTATTTTTTGAGGCTAAGGTAGAAAAGAATCATTAAAATGAACCTAATGTAAGCAGCTCTAGTGCAACTAAATATGTTTAAAAATATGACTATATTTTTTATTTATTATTTTTAAAACAGGTATACGCTATACCTCTATGATGTTTCTACATACTAAGGTGTTTGAGATACTGTATTTTAAATAGTAGACTTCCGTCATAAATCAAAAAACGTACAATTTATTTGATCTTAAATTAATCAGCAAAATTATTTAATTCGAGGGATAATCCTTGGATGAAATTCAAAGATATTCAAAAATTATCAGACGTTAAG